>JAHEKG010000014.1:6926-25444 GCA_024638475.1 Rhodospirillales bacterium
CATGATTACCCGCGAGTCGTAGAGCACCAAATCCCGGTCCACGAGCGTGGGCACCGTGTTGTAAGGATTCAAATCGAGTAAGTCTTCGGGCAGCGAGCCGTCCTCGACGTCCACGATATCGATATTGATACTCTTCTCTGCGAGCACCAAGCGGGTCCTATGGCTATAGGGACAGGTCGGCCTAGAAAATAGAGTCATGACAGAGCGACGGTTAGCGATGACCGTCATTGGTTGTTCCCCTTATATTACGATCACAGGATGCCGGCTATGGCATCAGTGAACGTCACTCCAAATTTCCCTCTTGAGCAACAAAGCGAACAACAAAAACACAAGCAAGAAGGCAACAACTCGATAACCGAGGGCCTCGCGTTTCAGTTGCATTGGCTCGCCGATATAGTCGAGGAAATTAACGATGTCCCGCACAACCTCATCGTACTCCGCTTCACTCAGCAAACCAGGTTGAACCAGTTCGAATTCTTTGAATTCAGGCTCACGTCCCGATTCGCCCGCCGGCTCAAAAACAGCACGCTGCACACCCTGGAGCTCCCATAAAACGTGGGGCATGCTGGTGCTGGGCAGGACCATGTTGTCGGCGCCAGTGGGGCTCGATTCGTCCTGGTAAAACGTGTGTAGAAAATTGTACAGGTATGTAGTCCCCCGGCTGCGGGAAATCAATGACAAATCTGGTGGTTGCTGGCCGAACCAGCGAGCCGCGTCGTCTGGTGGCATCGCGATATCCATCGTATCGAAGGGTCGCAAACCGGTAAACATCAAGTTTTCGATGAGCTGCGTTTCGCTAAGCTCCAAGTCCTCGGCCAGGCGGTTGTAGCGAACGTACTTGGCGGAATGACAACCCAAACAATAGTTGACGAAGTATTTGGCACCACGCTGCAATGAAGCAACGTCGCTGACGTCGTTATTCGGCGGATCACTAAACAGATCCCCCGCCTCACCCCCGCCAGCCGCAAAACACGCCAGCGGCAGAGCCGCAATACCCATGAGCAAACATCTGATCATTCTGCGAAGCATCATTTGGTCACCCGTTCTGGTACCGGTTTCGTCTTCTCCCAGCTCGTATATAGCGGCATCAACAAGAAGAAAGCGAAGTAAAGCAACGTAAATAGCCGCGCAAGATTTGTATAAACACCTGTTGCCGGCTGCAGCCCGAGGTAACCCAGAGCGATAAAGCTCACGGTAAACACGCCCAAAGCGAACTTAAAGAACCAACCGCGGTAGCGAATCGATTTGACCCGGCAACGGTCCAGCCAAGGTAGGAAAAATAACAATCCGACCGCAAGACCCATCAGCAAGACGCCACCTAACTTGCTGGGGACCGCCCTCAAAATGGCGTAGAAGGGGGTGAAGTACCACACCGGCGCGATATGCTCCGGGGTCTTTAGTCGATCGGCCGCTTCGAAGTTGGCATGCTCCAAGAAGTAGCCGCCCATATCCGGCGCGAAGAAAACGACCATGGCGAATACGATCAAGAAAATGATGATGATGACCAGGTCCTTGCTGGTGTGATACGGATGGAACGCAATCCCGTCCAACGGAATGCCATCGGAACCCTTGTGTTCCTTAATCTCGATACCATCGGGATTATTGGAGCCCGTTTCGTGTAGGGCGAGAATATGCACCACCACGAGCATCACCAAGGCGAGCGGCACGGCGATCACGTGAAAGGCGAAGAAGCGGTTGAGGGTAATGTCGGAGATGTAATAGTCGCCGCGAATCCACTCGGCCAAGCCTTCGCCGACCCCGGGAAGGGCCCCAAACAACGACACGATCACCTGCGCGCCCCAATAGGACATGTTGCCCCAAGGCAGTAGATAACCGAAAAAAGCCTCGGCCATGAGAGCCGCGTAGATGAACATTCCAATCAGCCACAGCAGCTCGCGCGGTTTTTTGTAAGAGCCGTACATCAGCGCCCGGAACATGTGTAGATAAACGACGATAAAAAATGCCGACGCACCGGTCGAGTGGGTGTAGCGAATCAGCCAACCCCAATCTACGTCCCGCATGATGTATTCGACGGAAGCGAAAGCATCGGCTGCGGCCGGTTTGTAGCTCATCGTCAGGAAGATGCCGGTCAGAATCTGGATAACCAGGACGACCATCGCCAGCACACCGAAGCCGTACCAAAAATTAAAATTCTTCGCCGCGTAATACTCAGTGGCATGTTCCTTGATCATCTTGGTCATCGGGAAACGGGCGTCGATCCACTCCCCAAATGCAGTCAGGCGCCGCCCCCAAGTATTGCTGATACTCATTAGGCAGCCCCCGTATCTGAACCAATGAGAATTCTGCTATCGCTGATGTACCGATAGGGCGGCACCTTGAGATTCAGTGGCGCCGGTACACTTTTGTAGACTCGGCCCGAGAGATCGAACTTGGAACCATGGCAAGGGCAATAGAATCCGCCCGGCCAGTCGGCGCCCAAGTCCGCCGGGCCGACGTCAAACCGTTCCGTTGGTGCACAGCCCAGGTGAGTACAGGAACCGATCACGACCAAGACTTCGGGGTTAATCGATCGATGGGCATTGCGGGCATACTCGGGCTGCTGCTCGACTTGCTCGGAATCGGGATCCGCCAGTTCCGTGGCAATGGCCGGCAGGGTATCCAGCATGGCCGGGGTACGCCGCAGGATCCAAACCGGTTGACCGCGCCACTCCACCTTCAGCAGGCCGCCCTCCTCGAGTTTGCCGATATCGACTTCGACCGGCACGCCGAGAGCCTGCGCTCTGGCGCTCGGCCTGAAAGAGGCTACGAAAGGAACAGCCGCAAAGGCAGCGCCAATACCGCCGGTCACGGCGGTGGCAACGCTCAAGAACTTGCGACGACTTTTGTTCAGATCATCCGTCATTGCGGACTCCCGAGCACACGGGCACGGTCTGTCATTCGAGCCTCCCGGCGGCTACCGCGAATATCTGTTTGTTTGATTAGGATTCTTCCAACTGAGCTGGGCCCCCAACGTCCCTGCATTCGATAGGGGCACACACGACGATTAAAAACCGAGCGGATTATACACAGCGGGTTGCAGACTTGACTACCGGGCGCCGGCGAATCTGGGGCTGCTACACTGGCAGACATGAAAATTGCGCGGATTTTCACCTTCGTGGCCCAATCCATCGTCATCGGACTAGCGGTTGCGTTCCTGCTGATTCTGATCAGACCTGGGATATTCAAGGGCGATCGGGCCGAACCGGTGAGTTTCGCGGCCGCCGTGGCCGCCAGCGCCCCTGCGATCGTCAACATTTATACCGCCCAGATCGTCGAGCAGCCACTGCGCAGGGGGCAACTCACCGGCTCCGTGCCGGTGGTGGGGCGCGGCTTGGGTTCCGGCGTGCTCGTTGGCGCAGAGGGTTATATCGTGACCAATTGGCACGTCGTGCGGGATGCCGATGAGGTGCGCGTCCAGCTGGCTGACGGCCGAATCGCAGCCCCAACGCTGGTCGGCGCCGATCCGGATACAGAGCTCGCGCTGCTAAAAATAGACTTGACCGACCTGCCGACCATCTCCCTGGGGCGGTCCGACACCCTCAAGACGGGCGATGTCGTGCTCGCCATCGGTAATTCATTCGGTCTCAGCCAAACGGTCACTCAGGGAATTGTCAGCGCAACCGGGCGGGGGCAGCTCGGGGTGGCCTTATTCGAGAATTTCATCCAGACGGACGCGGCCATTAATATCGGCAACTCCGGGGGCGCCTTGGTGAACACCAGCGGACAACTGGTGGGCATCAACACGGCCGTGGTCAACGCCACCGCCCGCAGTCAGGAGGTCATTCCCGATGGGATCGGATTCGCGATTCCCGTAAACCTGGTGCGCGGCGTGATGGATGAACTCATTGCCAACGGGCGGGTAATACGGGGTTGGCTCGGCGTCGATCCTCTGAATCTCGACCTGGCAACGGCGCGCCGCCTAGGGCTGGCCGGCGGCATCGAGCTGGCCGCCGTGTTGCCGGGGCCCGCCGCCAACGCAGGCTTGCGGGCCGGCGACATTCTTATCGAAATCGATGACCTGCCGGTCACCTCGGCACGCCAAGCCATGAATCAGGTGGCGGGCGGCAAGCCCGGCGACAGCGTCCAACTAAAGGTTTGGCGGGACGGACAAACGTTCCAGACCGCGGCGCTCCTCGAGGAACGCCCCCGCGCGCGATAGTCGCTAGCCCGGGATGCGGCGAATACTTGCGCCCAACAACCCAAGTTTTTCTTCGATGCACTCGTAACCCCGGTCGATATGATAGATGCGCTCGACGTGGGTCGTGCCTTGGGCCACCAGGCCGGCGAGGACTAAGGAGGCAGAAGCCCGCAGATCCGTGGCCATCACGGGTGCCCCGGTTAACTGTTCGACGCCGTGACTGAGCACAGTATTGCCGCGAATGCGTAAATCAGCGCCCATCCGCTGCAGCTCGACCGCATGCATCAAGCGATTCTCGAACACCTGCTCGGTAATGCTGCCGGCACCTTCTGCGACCGCATTGAGGGCACAGAACTGGGCCTGCATGTCGGTGGGAAACCCTGGGTACGGCGAGGTCGTTAGATCCACGGCCTTCGGGCGCCGACCTCGCATGTCCGCCTCGACCCAATCGACGCCCTGCGTAATCCGCGCACCCGCCTCGGCCAGCTTCGCGAGGACCGCGTCGAGGTGCGTGGGCACCACACCCGTTACCCTGACTCGGCCCCGGCTAATCGCCGCGGCCACTAGATAAGTTCCCGCTTCGATTCGATCCGGCAGCACCCGATAGCGCCCACCGCTCAACCGTTCCACACCTTGCACGACAATCGTGGCGGTTCCCGCCCCGCTGATCCGCGCACCCAAGCCGTTCAGGAAATTCGCCAGATCAGCCACTTCGGGTTCGCGCGCAGCATTTTCGATCCGGGTTTCGCCCTTGGCGAGGACGGCGGCCATCATCAGGTTCTCCGTCCCGGTCACCGTCACGGTATCGAGTATGATTCGCGCACCGCTGAGCTGCCCGCAACGCGCCCGAATATAGCCGTCTTCGATACGAATGTCCGCGCCAAGGGATTTGAAACCCGCCACATGCAGGTCAACGGGGCGCGCGCCGATCGCACAGCCACCGGGCAACGAGACATCTGCACGCCCGTAACGGGCCAGCAATGGGCCGAGCACGAGCACCGACGCCCGCATCGTCTTGACCAATTCGTAGGGCGCATTGAAATCGTTGATGGTGCTTGGATTGACCTCCAACTCCATCCCATCGTGGACGGTCACCTCGGCACCTAAGCGCCGCAACAACTTAACGGTGGTCGTGACGTCGTTGAGGTGAGGCACATTCGCCAATACCACTGGCGAGTCGCTCAGCAAGCTACCGGCAAGAATCGGCAGAGCCGCATTCTTGGCGCCCGAAATCGTCACGCGGCCGTCCAGTGGCCCTGCGCATTTGATCTCCAGCTTATCCATCGCTAGCCAACCACGTTAACCTTCCTGGCCTTCGTGCCGAGTCCATTCGGCGGGCGAGAAAGTCTGTAGGCTCAGCGCGTGGATCTCCCGGCCCATCGCATCCCCCAAACAACCATAAACGATTTGATGGCGTGCGAGACTGCGCTTGCCGTCAAACTGCTCGGCCACGACTCGGGCCTCGTAGTGGGTATTGTCGTCACTCACAACCACCACCTCCGCGCCGGGGAGGCCGGCCAAAATCATGTCAGCGATTTGTTGTGGATCCATAGATTTACCTATTGCGCTAGGTTACCGACGCCGCCGTAGGCACCGATTTTTGCGGCCCTCATGACGTCGGCGGCTGTTACAATGGGAGGATGCCAGGGTACCACGCCCTTGGAATACCGCGCAGTAAGATATCCGGCCCTCGAGTCCGACCTAATATGC
Organism: Rhodospirillales bacterium; assembly: GCA_024638475.1. Classification (GTDB taxonomy): domain Bacteria; phylum Pseudomonadota; class Gammaproteobacteria; order Steroidobacterales; family JAHEKG01; genus JAHEKG01. Next base: position 12,775 of record JAHEKG010000014.1, read on the forward strand.
CCTATGATGTTGCCGCGATTGTAATCGGCTTCGCTTTCCTTGTTTGGGGTGCCGATCGGTTTGTGATCGGTGCCGGCGCGACAGCACGAAATCTGGGAGTCCCGCCCATACTCATTGGGTTGACCATCGTTGGTTTCGCAACCTCCGCCCCAGAAATACTGGTTTCGGTGGTTGCGTCCTTGCAGGACACACCGGGGCTGGCGGTCGGCAACGCCGTCGGCTCGAACATTGCGAACATAGGCCTGGTGCTCGGATTCGCGGCGTTGGTTCGGCCCATGGAGATCCGTTCTCAGACGCTGCGGCGTGAACTTCCGGCGCTACTCGTCGTCACGCTAGTGAGTTATATGCTCTGCACGGATCAAGCCCTGAGCCGGGCCGATGGATTCATATTGCTGGTGGGACTCGCCCTATTGCTGTATTGGATCATCACCTTAGGATTTCGATCTTCCGCCGGCGACCCCATGAGCGTCGACTACGCGGCAGAAATTCCCAGCGACATGACAATGGCACGTGCGCTCGGTTGGCTAGCCATCGGTCTAACCGTGCTACTTGTTGGCTCCAATCTACTGGTCAACGGTGCCGTCGCGATCGCCCAAAGCCTCGGCGTGAGCGAATTGGTAATTGGGCTGACGATTGTCGCCATCGGTACGAGCCTGCCCGAACTAGCGGTTACCACAATGAGTGCGCTGAAGGGCGAACACGGCTTAGCCGTGGGAAATATCATCGGCTCTAACATGTTTAATCTGCTTGCGGTCATGGGATTAGCGGCCGCAATCGCGCCGTCGACCCTGGAACCTTCGGTACTTGGGCTACATCTGCCTGTGATGATCGGCCTCACCTTAGCCCTGTTCGTAATGGCGTACAATTATGGCGCTGGGGAGGGCAGAGTGAACCGTTGGGAAGGTGGCGCCCTTCTGGCCACGTTTTTCGCTTACCATGGTTACGTTGCCGCAACGACCTTAGGCCTATGAACGACGCCGCATCGAAGGAATTGTTGGCCACTGCCAAACGAGTCCTCGATATTGAAGCCCGGGCCGTCGCCGCACTCAGTGAGCGGGTTGGCGACAGCCTTGTTGCCGCCTGTCAACTTTGCCTCGACTGCAGCGGCCGGGTGGTCGTCATCGGCATGGGTAAATCGGGGCATGTGGGCGGCAAGATAGCCGCCACGCTTGCGAGTACCGGCACCCCCGCATTCTTTGTCCACGCGGGCGAAGCAAGCCACGGCGACATGGGGATGATTACCGCCGCCGACGTCGTCCTTGCCATCTCCAATTCCGGTGAAACTCGTGAAATCGCCGACCTGCTGCCCGTCATTAGCCGGTTGTCGATCCCGCTCATAACGTTGACCGGCCGCCCCACCTCGACCTTGGCGACGGCGGCGACGGTGAACCTCGACGTCAGCGTAGCCGAGGAAGCCTGTCCTATGAACTTGGCCCCGACGGCCAGCACGACCGTTGCATTGGCCATGGGCGATGCGCTAGCCATCGCACTATTGCAGCAACGCGGATTCAGCAGCGAGGACTTCGCGCGCACCCATCCCGGCGGGGCGCTCGGCAGGCGGTTATTGATAAGGATCGAGGACATCATGCATAGCGGCGATGACGTCCCGCGTGTACTGAATAGCACCCCGATTCGCGACGGCCTGTTGCAAATGACCGCCAAGAAGCTAGGCATGACCGCTGTTGTCGACGCTGACGGGCGCCTACAAGGAATTTTTACGGACGGCGACTTACGCCGAACACTAGATAACAAGATAGACTTACACGCTGATCCGATAGCCTCTGTAATGACGCCCAATCCGAAATGTCTAACCGCCGATAGGCTTGCCTACGAAGCCCTCGAACTAATGGAACATCACGCGATCACGGCCTTGCTCGTCGTCGATACCGATGAACGGCTGGTCGGCGCCTTAAACATCCACGATTTGTTCCGCGCAGGCATCATGTAATGAGTGCTCTCCTGCAGCGCGCCGAAAAGATCAAGCTGGTCGTGTTGGATGTGGATGGCGTGCTAACCGACGGTGGCTTGTACTTCGGCGAATCAGGCGAAGCTTTGAAGCGATTTCACGTCCGCGACGGGGTCGGCATCAAGGCGCTTGGTAGGGAGGGGTTTTTCGTCGCCGTCGTGTCGGGCCGGAGCTTTGCCGGCACCGAAAAGAGATTGCAAGAACTGGGCGTAACCGAAATTGTCCAATCGGCTGACGACAAGGTCAGCAGCGTCGAAGCGCTGATGGCCCCACGCAAGCTCAGCTGGCAGGAAGTTTGCGTAATCTGTGACGATACGACCGATCTCGCGTTAATGAAGCAAGCCGGCCTAGCCGTGGCGGTAGCAGATTCGCATAAAGACGTCTTGCGCGAGGCGCACCTTTGCACGGACAGCCGCGGTGGTTGCGGTGCTGTCCGTGAGCTCTGCGACCTGCTGTTAAGCGTCCACTCATAGCTGGAGCGAAATGTATCTCAACTTACGAACTACTCTGGGAATAATCATCCTTGCCGCGGCCGCCTTCGGTAGTTGGTGGCTTGCCCAAGCGCCCAGCGATCCCGATTCGCTGCCCTTGGGTAGAGGCGTTCCGCCCCCGGGTTATTACCTGCGCGAGGCCAAGGTGAGCCACTCGGGCGCTGATGGTAAGCTGCTCTTCGAGATTAACGCCCAATCGGCCCAACAAAATGCTGCCACCCAAAGTATGCAACTCGACGGTGTTCGGGTTGATTACCTGCCGAGCGTAGATGTACCGTGGGCATTGGAGAGCGACTCCGGAATCGCTCCACTAGACCAGTCTTACATCGAACTCAGTGGCGCCGTGACGATTACCGCGGTGGGCCGCGCACCGGCGGACACATTGGTGATCCGCACCGCTAAATTGACACTCCAGCCCGAAACCCAGCTTGCAACCACGGATTCCCGAGTCCAAATTGTGCTTGGTAAGCAACAACTCAACGCAACCGGAATGGTTGCCTACCTAGGCGAAGAAAGACTCGAATTGACCTCGAATGTTAATGGCAAGTTCAATCCGTAGCCGCACCGCGATATTGGCGTTGCTAGGTTTCATCGCACCCGCTGCGGCACAGCTGGGTTCTGGGCTACCTATTTCTCTTGACGCCGATTCTTCCTCCTTGGACAGGCGAACCAACAAGATCAGCTTTCAGGGCTTACGGATTACCCAAGGAGCGCTCGGGATCGAAGCGGAGTCGGCTTGGGCAACTGGCCTGGATTTTGAAAACAGCGAATGGCATTTCCAGGGCAACGTCGTCATCACCATCGAGTCAGCCATCATCAGCTCCGCCGAGGCAGAACTAAAATTCGAGTCAAACGAGCTGAAAACCGCCGATTTGGCGGGCGAGCCTGCCGTATTTCGTGATATCCGAACCGACGCTGGCGAGGTCATTCACGGCCAGGCTAAACATTTCACATATGACAACGCCATGGGCACGATTCGGATGTCCGAGGCGGCGCGGATTACCGAAGGCCCTAATGAAATTCGTGGCTGCGACTTACTCTATGATGTGCTCGAGGAAAAAATCACCGTGACCTCTGCCGAATGCGACGAGCCTGTCAGTATGACCATCGTCCCGCCGGCACGCACACCAGCTGACGGGACCAAGGACATCAGCGAGAACGGCGAATGAGCGAGTTGTCGGCGCGTAATATCAGCAAACGCTATCGACTCCGAGAAGTTGTCAAGGGTATTTCTCTTAGCATCGGCAGCGGCGAGGTCGTCGGCTTGCTCGGGCCGAACGGGGCGGGCAAGACCACCGCCTTCTACATGATTGTAGGGCTAGTGCCGTGCGACGACGGTCAAGTGGTGATCGATGACAAAGACATTACGCGCCTGCCGATGCACCGGCGGGCGCGCCTCGGGCTCGGTTATCTGCCGCAGGAGGCATCCATTTTTCGAAAGCTGACGGTGGCGGACAACATCAAAGCCATCCTCCAGACCCGCAAGGAACTCGATCGGGCCGCCCGCCAAAGCGCCCTGGAGGAGCTGCTCGAAGAGCTCCATATCGGCCACGTCCGCGACAGTTTGGGGATGAGCCTGTCTGGCGGGGAACGGCGCCGCGTGGAAATCGCCCGCGCGTTAGCGGCAGAACCGCGTTTCATCCTGCTGGATGAACCTTTCGCTGGCGTGGACCCGATTTCGGTGCTGGACATCCAGAGAATAATCAAGCACTTAGCGCAGCGAAAAATTGGCGTGCTGATCACCGATCATAATGTGCGCGAAACCCTTGGAATCTGCGGGCGGGCCTATATCCTGAACAATGGAGAGTTAATAGCTGCTGGTCACCCTGATGAGATTCTGTCCAATAGCCACGTTCGTGAGGTGTACCTAGGTGAGGGCTTCCGCCTTTAACGGGCGCCGACGATGCTGAAACCGTCTTTACAGCTGAGGCTTTCTCAGCAGCTAACCATGACACCGCAGCTGCAGCAGGCCATTCGGCTGCTGCAGCTCCCCGTCATGGACCTACAAACTCAGATCCACGAGGCGTTGGAGCAAAACGTCATGCTGGAGATCGAGGACACCAGCAGCAGCACCATCATCGAAGCACTGCCGGATATCACGGCCGTCGAAGAAGGCGGTGACGAATCCGAGGTTGAGGCGGTAGCCGATAGCGATTGGGTCGACACTCCGCGCACAGGGTTGGGCGACAGTCCCTACTCCAATGCCGACTTTCGCGGACCCCAAGAATATGCGGATCGATCCGAACAAAGCCTTGCCGACCACCTACTGTGGCAGTTGGAACTCGAACATTTGGACGATCGAGCAATCGCGGTCGGCCAGGCAATCGTCGATGCCATCAATGAAGACGGCTATTTGGTCGATGATCTGGGCACCATACAAACCACTCTGCTTCCAGAAATCCATGCGAGCACCGATGAAATAGAAGCTGTTCTGCATCTCGTGCAGCGGCTCGATCCCGTTGGTATCGGCGCGCGCTCGGTCAGCGAATGTGTCGGCCTGCAGCTACAACAGCTAGAAGCCGATACCCCGGGCTTAGCGCTCGCCAAAACCATCGCCAGCGAATACTTGGAAATGGTCGCCGACAACCAATTCACGGCGCTGAAACGCCGGCTAGGCGCCAGCGACGAGGATCTAGATCACGCGCTCGCCCTCGTTCGCGGCTGTCATCCGCGGCCGGGCGCCTCGATCAATGCACCGGCGGCCGAATATGTGGTTCCGGACGTGTACGTTCGCCTAGTGGATGGGCGTTGGTTGGTAGAATTGAACGGCAGCGTAGCGCCTCAATTGAAAGTCAATCAGGCGTACGCAGGTTCTCTCGGACGCAACGGAGAATATGATGTGCTCAGGACTCAGCTACAAGAGGCTCGCTGGTTGATTCGGAGCTTAGAAATCCGTAACGACACCCTGTTGAAGGTTGCCACTTGTATCGTAGAGCGGCAGAAAGCATTCCTCGAGCATGGCGAGGAACACATGCGGCCGATGGTATTGCGCGATGTCGCGGAGGCCGTTGAAATGCATGAGTCGACCATTTCTCGCGTCACGGCCAACAAATACATGCATACGCCTAGGGGCGTATTCGAATTCCGGTTTTTCTTTTCGAGCCATGTCGGCGGCGATGACGGTAGCGAACAATCCTCCACCGCAGTGCGAGCAAAAATCCGTAAATTAATTTCCCAAGAGAATCCAGAGCGGCCACTCAGCGACAGCCAGCTTACTAAGCTGCTCGCAGAGTTGGGCGTTCAGGTTGCTCGGCGAACTGTCGCCAAGTATCGGGAAGCTTTGAGAATCCCATCATCTAGTGAGCGCAAAAGATCGAAATCAACCCTAAACTGAGCTAAAGCCAACCCGTTGGCGCGTCAATGTTAAACAAGGAGCGGAATATGCAACTTACCCTTACTGGTCACCACATGGAAGTAAGCGATGCATTAAAGGACTATGTTGGATCGAAGCTGGAACGGCTCCAACGACATTTTGACCACGTGACTGACGTCCACTGCGTTCTGACAGTAGAAAAGCTTCGCCATCGCGCCGAGGCAACGGTTCACGTCAGTGGTGGTACAATCTTCGCCGACGCGATTGAAGAAGACATGTACGCCGCCATTGACGGATTAATAGACAAGCTGGATCGCCAAGTAAAAAAACATAAGGAAAAATTATCAGATCACCATCCTAGGGAAGCTAACAAGGTTCGCTTCAACTAGTTATGAACGATCGCTGGGCCGTTCGCCAGCCGTTGTCACCATGGATACTACTAGTCTAATCAGCTTAGATCGGGTGCGCTGTGACGTACAAGGGCGCAGTAAGAAACATGCGCTCGATGTACTCAGCGAAGTGCTGGCCGCGTCGGTCGACGTCTTAACTCCCAGCGAAATTTTTGACAGTCTCATCCAGCGGGAACGACTTGGCTGCACGGCCTTGGGCGGCTCAGTTGCCATGCCCCACGGCCGGATCGCCGGAATTGACGTTAGCTTGGGCGCTTTCCTGCGGCTCACCGAGCCGGTTGATTTTGATGCGGCCGACGGTGAACCCGTAGATTTGATTTTCGGGGTACTAATACCCGAAGACTGCGGCGAATCGGAACTCCGCAAACTTAAGGAACTGACAGCCTCGATCTCGGAATCAAGCTTGCAGCAACGGTTACGCGATGCGCAAGACGAGGAGCAGGTCTACGCGGTGCTTACGGGAAAAGCGCTGAAGAATAGCCCGCGGCCGGCGGTACAGGTGCGCTAGTCGGCGCTGCGATATGCGCGTCATTATTGTCAGCGGTCTATCCGGCTCCGGCAAGAGCGTTGCCCTAAATGTGCTCGAAGACTTGGGCTTTTATTGCATCGACAATATCCCGGCCGGACTACTGAGTTCTTTCCTCGAAGAGGTCATCACGAACGAAGAACTCGCCTATGACAAGGTCGGGTTAGGGCTCGATGCCAGAAATCGCCCGGACGATCTGACCAAGATCCCCGAGTTGGTCGCCGACCTACGGGCCCGGGACGTAGCGTGTGAAGTTGTGTTTCTTCAAGCACATGATGATGTGCTGTTTACCCGATTCAGTGAGACGCGCCGCCGCCACCCATTAACTCGAGAGGGAATCAGTCTAGCTGAAGCTATCGCGCACGAAAAACGTCTGTTGAGTCCGATCATCAATGCCGCTGAACTGATAGTCGACACGAGCGGCACTACGGTTTACGAGTTGCGCGACATGATTCGCAAGCGGGTGGGAATCGAGGGAGAAAAAGATCTCTCGATTCTCATCGAATCTTTCGGCTATAAACACGGGCTTCCGGCCGATGCGGACTTCGTCTTTGACGTGCGTTGTTTGCCTAACCCGTACTGGGAACCTCGGCTTCGGCCGTTGAATGGCATGCATAAAGACGTGGCGTCCTTTCTCGCGGACCAGCCCAGCGTGGGCGACATGATAGACGACATCGTTCGATTCCTGGATCGGTGGATTCCCCGCTATCGAAATTTCCAGCGTTCATACTTGACGGTCGCAGTTGGCTGCACCGGCGGCCAGCACCGTTCCGTGTACGTCGCCGAACAGGTTGCGGCTCGACTCGCGGCAGCGCACGGCAGCATCCCGACGCGGCATACGGAACTGCGCAACGGGCGACAGCAGAGCGACGCATAATACCTTGGCTTCATTAGGAGGTTACCCGGACATCAAGCCTCGCTTGATATCTGGGCGGGAGTTTAGTGTGTCCATCGATTGATCGAACATGAAGCTGCGTAGATTCTCTTCCATCGCCATGGCATCACGGAAACCCATATCGATGAGTTCGCGGGTGAACCCGGATTCGAATAACAGGTAGCTGATTAGACGTAACCCGCCTTTGTTCATGGCGCCGATACCGCGTAACAACAGGCGTAGCGCCCGCGGAAGCTCGTGGACATGCCGCATGGCAATTTCACGAATATCTTCGGTGGGCAGGATAATCAGCGTATTGATGGGCTTCAATCCACCCACTGGCCCGGTGAGTTTCGAGTGATCGATTTGTTCGAGGATCAAGTTGAGCCGGGTCAGTCGCTCAAGATCAGAATACAGCCCGTCCATGAATAGGGTATCGAGCATATACCCGCCAATCTGCGCCAAACTCGGGTATTCGGCCTCTCCGGGAACATGCGGCTCCGCATCGGGATGCTCGTCCCGCACGCCGATGACGAGAACCCGCTCCGCCCCGAGGTGGATGGCGCTAGACAATGGAGCGTGCTGACGCATTGCGCCATCGCCAAAATATTCCGAGCCCATCAGTACCGGCGGAAAAATAAGCGGCACGGCAGAGCTGGCCATTAGATGATCGAGCCCCAGCGTCGTCCGCCGGCCATAGCGGCGAACTCTCGACCAGGGTTGTAAATCTTCCCGGCCTTGAAAAAACGTCACAGACCGCGCCGACGTGTAGCCGGAAGCGGTAATCGCGAGCGCGTCTAGGTGGCCGCGTTTGATACCTCGATCAATTCGCGAAAACCGGATCTTTTCTGCCAATAGCTCCCGTAAGGGGCTGTTATCAAGCAGCGAACGCGGCGTGCCCACGCCCAAACCGCCGAACACTATTGACGCAAGCCAGTGGGCGCTGGACTTCAACATTGTCCAATTGTCGGTTTTGTAAACCTGCTCCGCCTGAAAATTTGCCCAAACTGCCTCCATGTCCGCGACCGCGCCGACAAACCGCGAAGCACGGGTAGCCAACACCGCCGCATTCACCGCCCCGGCAGATGTGCCGCTAATGATGGCGAAAGGATTGGGGGCGGACTCGGGCAACATCGTAGCCAAGGCTTTCAACACTCCCACTTGATAAGCGCCGCGCGCACCGGCTCCCGGCAACACCAGCGCTTTCTTCGTCGTATTCGGACCGCCGGTAGGTTTCACATCAAGACCCGCTCACTCCTTAGCGAGTGAATGCCGGAATCAAGTCCGCTCAAAGTCAGCGGGAACATACGATCGTGCATGATGTCTCGCGCCATTTTTACCGAGGGCGTGTAATCCCAGCGCTTGCGCGGCTCCGGGTTCAGCCAGATGGCATTAGGATAAGCACGCAGCAAACGGCGCAGCCAGACTTCACCCGGCTCGTCGTTCCAATGTTCGATGCTGCCACCCGGATACGCAATCTCATAGGGGCTCATGGTGGCATCCCCGACGACCACCAGCTTGTAGTCAGGCCCGTACTTGTGGGTAATTTCGGAGATGGGCATGCGCTCGCTATGGCGGCGCTTATTGTCCTTCCAGACACTCTCGTAAACGAAGTTGTGAAAGTAAAAATACTCTAGGTGCTTGAACTCCGCACGGGCGGCCGAAAACAGCTCTTCGCAAACCCGTACATGCGGATCCATGGAGCCGCCCACGTCCAAGAACAACAATACCTTGATGGCATTGTGGCGCTCCGGCACCATGTGCAGATCCAGCCAGCCCCCGTTGCGGGCGGTCCCGTCGATGGTCGCGTCAAGATCCAATTGGTCAGCAACCCCTTCCCTAGCAAAGCGTCGCAATTTCCGCAATGCAACCTTGATATTTCGGGTGCCCAGCTGGACGTCGTCATCGAGATTGCGAAACTGGCGCTGCTCCCACACCTTCACGGCTGAACGATTGCGCCCCGTTTGTTGACCAATCCTTACACCTTCGGGATTGTATCCATAGGCACCGAACGGCGACGTACCGCCGGTGCCGATCCATTTGCTGCCACCCTCGTGCCGCTCCTGCTGCTCTTCAAGACGCTGCTTGAGTGTCTCCATCAACGCCTCCCAACCACCGAGGGATTCGATTTTAGCTTTTTCCTCTTCCGTCAAAAACAACTCCTGCTGCAAGCGCAACCAATCATCGGGCACCTGGCCGAGCATTTTCTCGAACAGCAATTCAGCCCCTTCAAAGTGTGCAGCAAAAACCTGATCGTAACGATCAAACAGGGCCTCGTCTTTGATTAGGGCGCTGCGGCTCAAGTAGTAAAAATCTTCGACGGAAATTGACGCAAGACGCGCCTGCAGGGCTTCCAGCAGGGTTAGGTACTCGGTTACCGATGTGGGTAAACCTGCTTTGCGCAGCATGTAATAGAAATTAACGAGCATTTCTTCGGTTCAAGAACACGAGTTGTTCGAATAAATGTACATCCTGCTCGTTTTTGAGCAGTGCCCCATACAAAGGTGGAATCGCACTTTTCTCATCGCTCTCGCGGAGCACTTCCGGCGATATGTCTTCGGCCACCAATAGCTTGATCCAGTCAAGTAGCTCCGACGTCGAAGGCTTCTTCTTCAAGCCAGGTACATCCCTGACCTTGTAGAATGATTCCAATGCCTCTTTGAGCAAAGATTTCTTGAGCGCAGGAAAATGAACGTCCACGATTTGTGTCATCGTCTCTCTGTCGGGAAACTGGATGTAATGGAAGAAACACCGGCGTAAAAAGGCGTCGGGCAATTCCTTCTCGTTGTTACTCGTGATGATAATTATTGGCCGATGCTTGGCCTTTACGAGCTGCTGAGTTTCGTAGACATTGAACTCCATACGATCTAATTCCCTTAGCAAATCGTTTGGAAATTCGATGTCAGCCTTGTCGATTTCGTCGATGAGCAGAACAGGCTGTGTTGCAGAGTCGAACGCGTGCCACAGTTCTCCACGTTTAATGTAATTGGCAATGTCATTAACCCGCGCATCCCCGAGCTGCGAGTCTCGAAGCCGCGCAACCGCATCGTATTCGTAAAGACCTTGGCGGGCCTTGGTCGTTGACTTTATGTGCCACTCGAATAGCGGTAGCTGCAGCGCATGCGCAACCTCAATGGCGAGCTGGGTCTTACCGGTGCCCGGCTCGCCCTTGACCAGCAAAGGCCGGCCTAAGGTGGCCGCCGCATTGACCGCCATCGTGAGATCGCTAGTTGCAACGTATTTCTCGGTACCCTCGAATCGGTTCGACACTAGGCTTCCTCTTTCATTTTTTCAGGATCCAACAACGCTAGTTGGCGAGAGATGGTCAGGATCTTCATCGCATTTGTGCGGCCAGAAATACCCATCAGATCGCCCTTGGTCAAAATAACTAGGTCCCCTTCTTCGGCGAAGCCCTCCTGCAACATCTTATCGAAGAGGGTAACGTAAACTGCGCGTGGGTCGGTGTGCACAATATCGAATTCCACTGGCTGCACCCCCCGGTAAAGGCAGACTCGGCGCTGGGTCGCGGGATGGCGGGTGAAAGCGTAAATCGGGATGTCCGATCGCACGCGAGACATCCATAATGTCGTCGATCCAGATTCGGTCAATGCGACGATAGCCTTCACGTCCAGGTGATTAGCTGTGTACATGGTCGCCATGGCAATCGCCTCATCCACATGGGCAAAGGAATCCTCCAGGCGATGATTGGTGCGGCCGCGGAACCCTTGATGTTTCTCGGCACCCTGGCATACCTGACTCATCGTCTCTACCGCCTGTGCCGGATATTTTCCCACGGCCGTTTCCGCCGACAGCATGACGGCATCTGTCCCATCCATAACCGCGTTTGCGACATCCGAAACCTCCGCGCGGGTGGGCGCGAAATGGTCGATCATGGACTCCATCATCTGCGTAGCCGTGATGGAAATCTTGTTGCCCGCCCGGGTCTTGCGAATGATCTGCTTCTGCAGCCCCGTCAGCTCCGCGTAGCCCACTTCGACCGCCAGGTCGCCCCTGGCCACCATGATGACGTCGCTAGCGTCGATGAGTTCGTCGATGTTATCCACCGCCTCGACTCTTTCGATTTTTGCGACGATGCGGGCGTGACCGTTGGCGCTCCTCACCAGGGCCCTGGCGGCTTCGATGTCGGCGGCAGACCGGACGAACGACACGGCAACATAGTCGAGCCCCATTTCGGCCGCGGCCACAATGTCAGCGCGATCTTTTTCCGTCAATGCCGGGGCTGACAGACCACCGCCTTGCTTGTTCAGTCCCTTCTTGTTCGACAGGCGGCCCCCCGAAACGACGCTGCAGATCACCTGCGAGCCTTCTACCGCCTCGACCCGCAGGCTGATTCGCCCGTCGTCTAGTAGCAGGCGATCTCCCGTCGACACATCGGCCGTGAGACCGCGATAGGCCACACCGACGCGTCGCTCGTCGCCGCCGTCCGGGTCGAACTCTGTGTCGAGGACAAACCTGGTACCATTTTCGAGGTCCACCGCGCCGTCGACGAAAGATTCGATACGGATCTTGGGGCCCTGCAGATCGCCCATGATGGCGACGACGCGCCGCACCCGCCCCGCAACTTCCCGCAGCCTTTCAACTCGGCGGCGGACATCGACGAGTTGTCCGTGGGAAAAATTGACTCGCGCCACATCTAAGCCCGCAAGTATCACCTTCTCGAGCACCGCATCATCATCGGTGGCTGGCCCCAATGTCGCAACGATCTTGGTCCGCCTGGCATTCCGCGACATCGTCTCCTCCTTCAACAAGAGCGACAGTAGAGCTACTGGCCCTAAGAATATGCCCGTCGGCCGTGAACGAACTGTGACCCAATCGATACCGTCAGTGGTCTCGCGCGATCAGTCGATTACGCGCTGCTCAAGGGCCACAACCGCCGGCAGTGGCTTGCCCTCCAAGAATTGCAGGAAGGCACCGCCGCCAGTAGAGATATAGGATACCTGATCGGCGATACCAAATTGCTCGACGGCCGCGAGGGCATCGCCGCCGCCGGCGATAGAGAAGCCATTGCTTTGGGCAACAGCGGCGGCGATTCGTTCTGTCCCCGCGGCGAACCGCGGAAATTCGAACAC
>JAHEKG010000204.1 GCA_024638475.1 Rhodospirillales bacterium
ACAACCTTCCCGTCGCCGCGGCGGTGTGCGATTCCGCAACCAAACTGATCGCCGTCAATCGTGCCTGGTCCATGGACCCGGCGATGGGGCAATTGTTGGGCGTGCCGGTCGGGCTTGGTGACCGCCTCGTTACCGATGCCCGGGCCGCGGCTTGGCCGGAGCTGTCTACAGCGTTGCAAGCAATCCTCGCTGGCGGCGACGAGCAGCAACGCCTGACCTTCGCACAGCAGGGTGGTATCCACGGACAGTTACGCATGGCGCCGCAGGCGCTCGGCGGTGAGCTGGGCGCTTTATTGACCTGGATCGATGCCGGCCCGGGTGATGACGACGCCTTGGCCAAGGCGCGAGCCGACGCGCTCGAACTCAAGGCGCGCTACGAAAACCTATTCAATACCATGCCCGTCATGTTGTCCGCCGTCGATGGCGAAGGCCGGATCGTCAACGTCAACGAACATTGGCTAAGCAAGCTGGGATACCTGCGCGAGGAGGTGATTGGCCGTCCCGGCCGGGACTTCCTCACCGAGCAGTCCGCGTCCACGACGAAGCGCGGCACCTCCGGCAAGGCGTTCGCGGAGGACCATACCCGGGATATCGCGATGCAGCTCCTGCGCAGCGACGGTAGCCTGCTTGACGTGCTGGCGACGGCCAGCACCGAGCGCAAAGCCGACCGTACCGTGACCGGCGTGCAACTGCGCATGATCGACATCACGGACCGTAATCGCGCGGAAGCGGCATTGCGTAAAAGCGAGGCGCGCTTTCAACGTGCCGTCCGCGGTACTTCCGACGGTCTGTGGGATTGGGATCTGGAGTCGGGTTTAGTTTGGTACGCGCCGCGCTTCAAAGAGTTGCTGGGCTTCGCGCCGGAAGAGTTTGCCGACGACTTCGAGCGCTTCCGCGAAGCCCTGCACCCGGACGATCGCGGCAGCACGCTCGCCGCCATTAGTCGGCAACTGGATGGTCAGCAACCGTTGGATCTGGAATGCCGCCTGCGATCCAAGACAGGAACCTACAAATGGTTCCGGCTGCGCGGCTTGGCCTATCAAGGCGATGACGGTTCGCCGCGGCGCATGGCGGGTTCCATTCAAGACATCACGGTGCAGAAACATGCCGATCAGGCGTTACGCGATAACCGCAACTTCTACGAACTGATCCTCGACTCGGTTCCGGACCACATCGCCTACGTGGACGTGAAGCTACGCATCAAGTTCATGAATCGCTCCTGCGCGGAGCTTTTCACCGTCACCAACAAACGGGCATTGGGCGCGCGCTTGGATGAGTTATTGGGCGAGGTCCGCTATTCGCGCCTCGCCAAAGCCGTCGCCGCGGTGCTAGGGCAGGAGCCCGTCCGCGCGGACATAGACTGGCCGGTCGATGACGGCGAGCTGAAGCTCGACCTGGACCTGCTGCCCCATCGCAATGACCACGGCAGGGTGCTCGGGTTCTTTTTCCTGGGCCGCGACATGACCCGCCACAGCCAGCTAGAGGCGGAGCTCCGCCAGGCCCAAAAAATGGAGGCCATTGGCCAACTTACGGGGGGCATCGCCCACGATTTCAACAATCTCCTGAGCGTGGTGTTGGGGAACCTGCAGTTGCTCGAACGCCGTCTCAGCGAAACGCCGCGCATGCTGAAAAAGGTGCAAACGGCGAAACGGGCGGCGGTGCGCGGCGGCGAGCTGACCCGCCGCCTGTTGGCGTTTGCCCGCCAGCAGGTGCTCGCACCCGAGGTCGTCGATCTCAATCAACTCGTCGGCGGCATGGTCGATCTGTTGCAACGCAGTCTCGGCGACGCCGTGCAAATCAATTTGCGTTTGGAGGCGGCCCACTCGATCGAAGTGGACCCCGGCCAGGCCGAGAATTCGCTCCTGAATCTGGCCATCAATGCCCGCGACGCGATGGCGGACGGCGGCCATCTGTGCATCGCCACCCAGGACGTGGAACTCGACAATGACTTCGCCCCCCAATACGCGGAGTTCACGCCGGGCGCCTATGTGCTGCTCACGGTGACGGACACGGGCTCCGGTATTCCCGAAGACCTGATCGAGCAGGTCGTGGAACCCTTCTTTACCACCAAAGATGTGGGCAAGGGTTCAGGCCTGGGGTTGAGCATGGTGGTGGGGTTCGTGAAACAGTCGGGCGGTCATGTCGAGATCAACAGCGAGCCGGGCAAGGGTACCGCCGTCAAGTTGTACTTCCCGCGGTCGGACAAGGCGGGTAACGCCGCCTCCGCCGACGAAACCCTCGGCGCGTCACCGGGGTTGGCCGGCGGCAGCGAAACCATTCTGGTCGTGGAAGACGATGCCGACGTCCGCGGCACGGCGGTGGCGCTGTTGCAGGAGTTGGGGTACCGCATCGTCGAGGCTGATTCCCCGACCGCGGCGCTGGCGCTGCTCGAGTCGGGCGAGCCCATCGACTTATTGTTCACCGACATCATGATGCCCGGCATGCGCGGCACCCAGCTCGCCCGCAAAGCCCGTGAGTTTCATCCGCAGCTACGCGTCGTCTATGCCAGCGGTTTCACCGCCACCGGTGTGCTCGATCAAGAAGCCCTGAAATCCGGCGCCGAGCTGCTGGGCAAGCCCTATACGGCGGAGGCGTTGGCATCCACCGTCCGTGAGCTACTCGATCAGGAGATGGGTAGCGATGCGTAATCGCGACAACAATCCAAATCGGTTGTTGGTCGTCGATGACGAGCCGGGGATCGTCGCTTTCATCAAGGAAGTCGCCGAAGACATGGGTTACACCGTCGAAAGTACGGACAGCCCGGCCCAATTCGCCGCGTTGATCGCCGACTTCAACCCCAGCGTCGTCATGCTCGACCTGCAACTGCCCCAGGCGGACGGCGTCGAGTTGTTGCGTAGTCTCAGTGACGCCCGCAGCCACGCGCAGGTATTGCTTATTAGCGGCATGGACCGGCGTATCTTATCGGCTACCCACGAGCTAGGCATCAGCCGCGGTGTTTCCATGCTGGGATTGCTGGCCAAACCGCTGATGATCGAAGATCTCGAAGCTAAACTCGCCGAGGCGTTTCAGGCCGTGTGTCTGTTGGACGCGGTGGAATTACAGCGCGGCATCGACGCCCGTGAGATTCACCCCTATTTCCAACCCAAGGCGTACCTTACGGAAGAGGGTGGCTGGCATCTGGCCGGGGTCGAAGCGCTGGCGCGCTGGGAGCACCCGGAACTCGGCTTGATCATGCCCGATGAATTCATCGCCCTCGCGGAAGAGACCGGCAAGATCGGGGCCCTCACCGAGCACATGTTGATGTGCAGCCTGAAGCAGGTCCGCGCCTGGGCCGACGCGGGCCTGGAGTTGCGTTGTGCCGTCAACCTGCCACCGTCGTTGGTCACCGACTTGGATTTTCCCGATCGGGTTGCCGACCTGCTAAAGCAATATCAGCTCGACGGGCGCCAACTGATTCTCGAAATTACCGAAACCGCGGTGATGCAGGAACCCACGCTGACGATGGACATCCTTACCCGGCTACGCGTTAAACGCATCAGCCTGTCCTTGGATGATTTCGGCACGGGCTATTCATCCTTGACCCAGCTATATCAGATGCCTTTCGACGAATTAAAGATCGACAAGAGTCTCGTGATGAATATCCCGAATACCCGAGAGGCGAACACCATGGTGAGTTCGCTCATCGATCTGGGTCATAACCTCGGTTTGAATATCTGCGCGGAGGGCGTCGAGAGCCGCGCCGCGCTGGATTTGTTGGCTACCCTGGGATGCGACAGTTGCCAAGGGTTCTTTATCAGTCGCGCGGTCCCGGCCGCCGAAATTGAACAACTCGTTTCGCGTTGGAATCATGCGTCGTCGGTGACGATGGCCCAGCGAATTGTATCGCCCTAGATCGTTGGAGGATTTGTAGTGGCACTTAATCGATTGATGGTCATTGACGACGAGGGAGATCTCGCGGACTTTATCGCGGAGACGGCCAATGACATGGGTTTCGACGCCCACGCATTCAGCGACCCGGCAAAGTTTCGGCACATGGTCGAGACCTTCCGCCCCACGGCCCTCGTGCTCGACCTGCAAATGCCGCACGTCGACGGCATCGAGTTGTTGCGTTGGTTGGCCGACATCAACTGCGATGCGCATATCCTCATCGCCAGCGGCATGGATACCCGGGTCGTGACCACCGCCGAACAATTGGGCTTGTCGCTGGGCCTGAAGATGGCCGGCACGATGGCCAAGCCGATCCCGCTCGACAACCTGGAAACCCGGCTCGGCAAACTCAAGGTGTCGGAGCAAAAAATCACGGCCGATGCCCTGGCCGCGGCCATCGAAGCCGGCCAGCTGGTGGTGCACTACCAACCGAAGGTGGTGTCGAAGGGCCCGGGCCGCTGGATCGTCGAGGGTGCAGAGGCGCTCGTGCGCTGGCGCCATGAAGAGTACGGCCTGCTGTATCCGGATACGTTTCTGCCGTTGGCGGAGCAAAGCGGTCTGATCACCAATCTCACCGACTTCGTGTTTCGGGCCGCCATGGAGCAAGCGCGGGTTTGGTTCGCCAATGGCCTGTACATGGAATTGGCCGTCAATGTCTCCGCGCAGTTCCTCACCGACTTGGAGTTCCCGGACCGTCTGTTGACGCTGGTCAAGGAGAACAATCTAGACCCCTCGATGTTGACGTTGGAACTCACAGAGACGACGTCCATCGCCGATCCCGAGGTGACGATGGACATCCTCGCGCGTTTACGGGTGCGCAACGTCAAGTTATGCATCGACGATTTCGGCACCGGTTTCTCGTCGTTGACCCACTTGTATCAAATGCCCTTCAACGAACTGAAGATCGACAATTCCTTCATTCGTGACATGCAAACCAACGCCGACGCGAGAGCCATGGTGGAAGCGCTCATCTACCTGGCCCACAAGTTGAAGATCTCCGTCTGTGCCGAGGGGGTCGAGAACGAGCACACGCTCAACATGCTGGAACACATGCATTGCGACGCGGCCCAGGGCTACCTCATCGGCGACGTCGTCAACGCCAAACAGCTGGAACGGATTGTGGAGAACTGGAACAGCCGTTTCCGCAACGAGGCCGTCGCCAGCTAAGCCTACTTTCGCCGCCTCGCATTCCCCTTGACGGGGGTGCAATATCTCGCCAGCGGCCAAACCCTTTTGGCCCGGCGGGCATCCAATCAGTAGACCCCTATGAGAGTGCGGCGGTTGTGGCAAACCCAGACCAAGCCTGTAGAGCTTTTGCAGGCGGCCCGGCAGGGCGATTCCGAGGCGTTTCGCGGCCTTTACGAGGCGCATGTGGGCCAGGTGTACGGCCTTTGTTTGCGGATGACGGCGGATCCCGTGGAGGCCGAGGAGTTCACCCAGGCCACCTTCGTCAAGGCGCACGCGAACTTGGCCAAGTTTCGCGGCGACAGCAGCATCAAGACCTGGCTGCACCGCATTGCCGTCAACGAAATCCTCATGGAGGCGCGCCGCAAGCGGCCGGAGCTCTTGGACCCCGACTCGCCCGAGTTCACGCGCCTGCAGCAGGCGGATACCCATGGCTTACGGGTGGATCTGGAGCAGGCGATCGGGGAACTGCCGGAGCGTGCCCGACACGTGTTCGTCCTGCGCGCGTTGTACGGCTTTACCCATCCGGAAATTGCCGCCGCGCTGGGCATCGCGGTGGGCACCGCCAAGGCCCAGTATCACCTGGCGCGGCAACGCCTCAAGGCATTGTTCACGGAGGCGGCCGATGACTGACGCCGAGCAGCGTTTGGATCAGGCCATCGAAGGGCTGCCGCGCAGTGTCCGTCCGGGGCGGGATTTGTGGCCGGAGATCGAGGCGCGGATTATGCCGCCCGTTCGCGGCTCCGGCTATTGGGCCCTCGCCGCCGGCTGGCTGTTGACGGCCGTCGGCATCGGCCTGTTGGGCTGGCGGTTGTCGATGGCACCCGTCGAGGTATCACCCTGGCCCGACGGGGCGCTGGCGGCCGAGTTCAACCTGGATGCGACGCGACTCGAATTACGCAACGAGCTGGACCGGGCCGTCGCCCTGTTGTCGCCGGCGGATCGGGCGGCGCTCGTCGCCGAACTCGACGGCCTGCGCGCCGCCAGCGAGGCCGTGCTCGCCGCGCTGCGCGAGGCGCCGGCAGATGCGTTGCTGCAGGAATTGGCGGCCAGCAATGCCCGCCGGGAGCTGGCCGTGATGCGGCAAGTTACCCAATTGAGTCACGAGATTTCACAGAGGACCTGACGATGACGAATCGCATACTCACACTGGCAGGCTTGCTATTGCTCACCACCGTCGCTACGGCCGCCCGGGCCGGCACGCCGATCGACGAACGCAAGGCCGCGGCGCCTGCCGGTGAAGTCGAGATCTCCAACCTGGCCGGTGAGGTAACGGTGGAGGGTTGGAACCGTGCCGAGATTGAGGTCAAGGGGGAACTGGGCGAAGGCACGGAGCGCCTGGACTTCATTCGCGACGGTGATCTCACCGTGATCAAGGTGGTGCTGCCGGACCGCGGCAATTCCAAGGGTAGCGATCTGTTC
>JAHEKG010000205.1 GCA_024638475.1 Rhodospirillales bacterium
TCGGAGCGCAATATCTCGGCAGTGATCGATGGCGCCAATACCACGCGGGCATTACGCGCGGTGCATTCGAGCTTCTATCTATCGGCGAAGACCCTTTCTATCGGCATCATTGGTCCGGGCGCCGTCGGCGCCGCGCTGTTAGAGCAAATGCGCCTCCAGCAAAAGCGCTTGCACGACGAGTTCAACCTGGATTTGCGGGTACGCGCGATCGGTACGTCGACAACCATGTGCCTTGCCGAGCGCCGATTATCATTGCGGGATTGGCGGCAAAAGCTAGACAAAACTGGCAAAGCCATGGATCTCGACGTGTTTGTGGGTCACGTCCAGGCGGAACATCTGCCCCACGCCGTGATCGTCGACTGTACTGCCAGTCAATCCATCGCCGACGAATATGCCGGCTGGCTGGAAAGGGGTATCCATATCGTTACGCCCAACAAAAAGGCTCATAGCGGACCATTCGAGGACTATGCGCGGCTCAACCGGATTAGCCGCGACGAAGACAGTCAATTCCTTTACGAGAGTACGGTCGGGGCCGGGTTGCCCGTTATTCAGGCCCTCAAAGACTTGGTACAAACGGGCGACGACGTGCACAGTATCAGCGGTATTTTTTCCGGGACGCTGGCCTATCTGTTTAACGTGTTCGACGGCACGCGGCCATTTTCCGAGATCGTTGGGCAAGCCCATGAGTTGGGTTATACGGAGCCGGATCCGCGCGACGACCTGTCCGGTCTAGATGTCGCGCGCAAGTTGGTTATCCTCGGCCGCGAAGCGGGAATGCGACTCGAACTCGGCGACATTGCCATCGAGAGTTTGGTGCCGGCGGCGCTTGCCGATGGCGATGCCGGCGATTTTCTGAAACGATTGCAAGATCACGATGAGCCGATGGCCGCTCGGCTGGCAGCGGCTCGCGAGGCAGACCAGGTATTGCGTTATGTGGGCCATCTGGATGTTCAGCAGGCCACGGCCTGGGTAGGACTGCGGGCCTTCGAGCGCACCCATCCGTTCGCCACGATTGACCTTACCGACAACATCATCCAGTTCCAGACTCGCCGGTACTGCGACAATCCTTTAATTGTGCGGGGACCGGGGGCGGGTCCCGACGTAACGGCCGCAGGGGTTTTCGCGGATCTGCTCAGGCTTAGCGCAACCCTCAGCGCGGCGACTTGAGGCGCCCGATGCGCTTTCACAGCACCCGCAGCGATTTCGACACCGACGTGACGGGCGCCATTATGGCGGGCCTGGCGCCGGACGGCGGCTTGCTGATACCGGAGCAGCTGCCGCGCTTGGCATTGTCGAGCCTCGACGGCTTGAACACCCCCGCGGAACTCGGCCCCGTCGTCCTGGCGCCCCTGTTCGAGGGCTCGGCGCTGGCCGGTGAATTAGCCGATATCTGCAGCGACGCATTGGACTTCCCCATGCCGGTGCGCGCGGTGCCCGGCGAGAAGGGTTTGTTCGTCCTGGAGTTGTTCCACGGACCGACCGCCGCGTTCAAGGATGTCGGCGCCCGTTTTCTCGCCGCCTGCATGGAGAGGATCTTGGCTGCAGAACCGGCCGATCCGCGGGGCCCCCTCGTGATCTTGGTGGCCACGTCCGGGGACACGGGCGGTGCGGTCGCGGCTGCGTTCCATCGCCGGGCGGGCATTCGGGTCGTGGTGTTGTTTCCGGAGGGTCAAGTATCGCAACGGCAGCAACACCAACTCACCTGTTGGGGTGACAATGTGTTGTCCCTCGCCGTGCAGGGCAGTTTCGATGCCTGCCAAGCATTGGTCAAAGCAGCGTTTACGGATGCCACTTTGGCGGCCCGGATCCGCCTGAGTTCCGCCAACAGCATCAACGTGGGCCGACTCATGCCGCAGACTCTGTATTACGCCGCCGCGGCCCTGGAGCATTTTCGTGCGACGGGCCGTAAGCCCAACTTTATCGTGCCCACGGGAAACTTAGGCAATGCGTTGGCCTGTAATTGGGCGCGGGCGATGGGTTTGCCGATCGGCGAAATCGTGTTTGCCACCAACGCCAATCGGACCATTCCCGATTACCTGGCGACGGGCAACTGGCAACCCCGCCCGAGCGTCAATACCCTGGCCTCGGCCATGGATGTTGGCGATCCGAGTAACATGGAGCGGTTGACGGCGCTATACGGCGAATTCGATGAACTGCGCAGGGCCGTTTCCGCCTATCCGGTCGGCGACAAGGAGATTGTGGCCCAGATCAAGGCGGACTACGCCAAGGGGGGGCAGATCTGGTGTCCACACACGGCGACGGCAGCGTGGACCTATGCCCATCTCCCGCCGGCCAAACGCGGGGGCGACTGGATATTGGTGGCCACCGCCCATCCCGCAAAATTTGAAGCAACCGTGGAACCGGCCATCGGCACGACGATTCCCATCCCGGCCACGCTACAGGCTATTCTCGACCTGCCGAGCGATTTCCAGACCATTCCCGCCGAGTTTGCGGAGCTAGAAAAATATATATATAAAATAGTAGCTTAAATAATATTATGAATGTAATTTCGACGTTAGAGGGGCAGCTGGTTGTGGGCGGGGCCGCGTTGCTGGTCCTGCTCTTGCTGGCGTGGTGGCTGCACCGGCGTGGCCGGGCGAGCCCTGTGGCAAAGCGTTTCCGCGCCATCGCCGTGGATGCCCTGGTCGACGTGATTGTCCCCAATGGCATGGGCGGCGAGATCCATTTGGATCACGTCCTGTTAACGGCCCGCGGCCTGGTGGTCATCGATATCAAGGATGTCCAGGGCATTGTCTTTGCCAGTGATCGCATGGATGACTGGACGGTCATCGGCAGCGACAGCCGCTACACGTTCGCCAACCCGCAGCCGGCCCTTTACGACCGCGTCGCGGCGGTTCGGTCGGTGGTGCCGGATGTCCCGGTCGCCGGCCATGTCCTGTTCAGCGATCACGCGGATTTTTCGAAGGGGACGCCGCGGGAAGTCATTCAGCCGGAGGGGCTGGTCAAGCTCTACCAGAAACCGCCGAAGGACGAGCTACGCACACTGGTCGATGCCTTCCGGCCCCACTGGGAACGCCTCAAGGAAGAATCAGTCCCGCTCCGTTGACCCCAGTCCGAACAGCCGCACGGCGTTGGCGCTGGTTTCGGCCGCCAGTTGCCGGGGTGTCTTGCCGGTGGCCTCCGCCACGGTATCGAGAACCTGTTTCAGGAACTGGGGCTCATTGCGTCGGGTTTTCGGCTTAACGGCGAGGTTGCGGGGCAGCAGGTACGGCGCGTCGGTTTCCAGCAGGAGCCTGTCGTCGGGGATATCGCCGACTAGCGCCAATAGGTGTTGACCGCGGCGCTCATCGCAAATCCAGCCCGTAATGCCGATGTGCAGGTCGAGCTCGAGGTAGGCGTGCAGCTGTTCCTCGTCGCCCGTAAAACAATGCGCCACGCCGCCGACGATTCGGTCCCTATACTCGCTCAGCAGTTCTAGGAACGGCTCATGCGCGTCACGTTGGTGGAGGAAAATAGGTAGCTCCGTCGCCGCCGCCAAATCCAGTTGCGCCCGAAAAGCCTTGAGCTGCGCCGCCTGGGGTGAAAAATTACGAAAAAAATCCAAACCCGTTTCGCCGACGGCGACGACCTCGGGCCTTTCCAGCAAGGTGGATAGTTGGCCTAAACCTGCGGCATCCAGTTCCGCACTATGATGCGGGTGAACGCCCGCCGTCGCCCAGAACTTTCCCGCCCGGGTTGCGGCCAAATCCGCAGCATGTTCGCTGGCCGTGGCGGTCGTGCCGGTGATGATCATGCGCCTCACGCCAACCGCGTCGGCTCGCGCGATCACCGCGTCACGATCCGCGTCAAAACTCTCATGGGCTAGGTTAACGCCGATATCGATCAAATCGCACATGCGCTGCTCTCGGGAGACCGGATTGCACGGCATTATACGGGGCGAGGAAAAACTTCTAAGGGTTGGGTGCCTGTGCGAGAATTAAAGGATGTCCTCCGCCGCTTCCGGTCCAGCCAATCAGTTATCGCTATTGGGGCCGGTTTCATCCGTGGCCGCCGAAGCACCGCTCCGGATTCGCGAGAGTCGTCGAGCCCGCCGCCTGATCTTGAAAGTCCGCCCTCCTGACGGTGTGGAGGTAGTGGTGCCGAAGCGGACCCATCCGCGGGAGGTCGAGCGATTTATTGCCGTCAACCGTCCCTGGATAGAGCGAGCGCTGGAAGATATTCGCCGGCGTTACCCCCCGGCACTGCGGGCCATGCCGACACGGATCGTGTTTCCAGGCCTCGAGCGCGCTTGGAGCGTTAATTATCACCCCCGTTCCGTCCACCGGGCGCAGCTACGCCGCGGCCAGCAGCAACTCGACATCTTCTTGCCAACACGGCAAACCGAGGCCGCCCGTGGTTTGCTCCGCCGGTGGTTGCTCGACATGGCTCGCCAGGAACTGAAGCCGCGTCTGCAGGCACTGAGTATCGAAACGGGGCTGCGTTACAAGAAGGTGCAGGTACGCACCCAGCGCACCCGCTGGGGCAGTTGTTCCTCCACGGGTACCATCAGCCTCAATGCCGCGTTGCTGTTTTTGGATAGCCACTTGATCCGGTATTTGATGATTCACGAGCTGTGTCACCTCAAGTTCTTAAACCATTCGCGGCACTACTGGCAGTTGGTGGGCAGTTTGCAACCCGATTGCCGTCGCGTCGATCGCCTCCTCGGCGAGGCGTGGACAACCGTACCCAGCTGGGCAATGAGTTGATGCTATGCCATCACCGTTGAGCAGCGAGTTTCCTTTCGAGCACCGACGCCGTGCCGTCCTCGATGCGCACATGGCCTATGTCGACGAGGGGAGTGGTCGCAGCGTCGTTTTCCTGCACGGCAATCCCACCAGTTCGTACTTATGGCGGAATGTCATTCCGCCGGTGCTACCCCACGGCCGCTGTATCGCACCGGATCTCATCGGCATGGGGGCGTCCGACAAACTCGGCGGCGAGGGCGATGAGCGCTATTCGTTTCACGAACAGCAACGCTATCTGGATGCCTTGTTCGAACAAATCGACCTCGGTGACGAAGTCGTGCTCGTGATCCATGACTGGGGTTCGGCGTTGGGCTTCGAATGGGCGAGACGGTTTCCGGATCGGGTCCGCGGTATCGTCTACATGGAAGCACTGGTTTGCCCCGTGACCTGGGAGGATTGGCCGGCTGATGCCCGCGGAATCTTTCAAGGGTTTCGCTCCCCGAAGGGCGAGGACTTGATACTCGAGCGCAACCTCTTTATCGAGGGCGTCCTCCCGAGCGCGATTATTCGCGATTTGGACGAGGCCACGCTGGACGGGTATCGCGCGCCCTTTTTGGAAAGCGGGGAAGGCCGCCGGGCGTTATTGGCCTGGCCTAGACAGTTGCCCATGGAAGGCCATCCGCCGGAAACGGTTAGGGTCGCCGAAAACATCCAGGCGTTCATGTCGTCCACGCCCATCCCCAAGCTGTTTATTAACGCGGATCCAGGCTCGATTCTGGTGGGCCGGCAACGCGAACTCTGCCGGCAATGGCCTAATCAGGTGGAAGTGACCGTGCCTGGAAATCACTTCATCCAGGAGGACTCGCCGCTGGAGATCGGCACCGCCGTCGCGGATTTTCTGCAGACGTTGTAACGGCCGCTAGCCCTGGGCCAGCAGTTCGCGTAGATCGATCACCGCGGAGTTGGCGCGCGACAAGTAAGAGGCCATCACCAGCGAATGATTAGCGAAAAAGCCGTAGCCCTTGCCGTTCAAAATGATGGGGCTAGAAACGGACCCGAGACTGGCCTCTAGTTCACGGATGATTTGGCGCAAGCTAGGTGTCGCATTCTTTTTTTCTAACACGTCGGCGAAATCGAATTGTGCGGCCCGCAGGAAATGCAGTAGCGCCCATGCCGTTCCGCGCGCCTCGTAGAAGACATCGTCTATTTCCAACCAAGGTGTCTTGACATCAATGTTGTCGGGCCTCGGTGTGGCATTGCCCGCCGCAGGATCGCCCGCCAAATCGGTATTCACGCGGACCTGGCCTACGCTCGCGCTCAGCCGCTGTGAGAGGCTGCCCAAACGCTTTTCAACAACGATCAACCACTCTCGTAGATTGTCGGCGCGGGCGTAAAACTGGGCGTCGACCGCGGATCGACTGACCAGAGCATCCCGGTAGCGGATCAGTGCGTCAATACCTTCCCGGTACTCGCTTTCAGAGGCGGGAAAGATCCACGAATCATTGTCGTAATTGAATTTGGTTTGCGCGGCGGCCAGATTCAAGTCTTCCGTGGACTGTGATTGCGAACGACTGTAATCATTGCGGAGCACTCGCGCGAGTTCGCGTATCTGCTCCAACACGCCGAATTCAAAATTCGGCATGTTGTCTAGGAAGATACCCGGCACACCGATGTCGTTGCTTAAGAAACCCCCGGGCTTTTCCAGCAGGAAACTCCCCACCCGAATCAACGTGTCGGTGGTCGCA
>JAHEKG010000206.1 GCA_024638475.1 Rhodospirillales bacterium
TCCTCGCTGTTGGTCAGCAAACGTTGGGAAAAAGTCTGACCAGGCATGATCTGTATCAATCCCCGCAGCTCTTCCTCCGGAACAACCATCTCCCCGGCAATCTTGACGTCGGAGACAGTGTATCGATCCCCCTCCTCGACGTTGATGGTGATGAAAATATCTTTCTTGTTTGGCGAGATGGTGACTTGCGTCGAATCAACACGAAAATCCGCGTAACCGCGATCCATGTAATAGGACCGGAGCGTTTCCAAATCTCCCTGCAGCGACTCGCGCGCATAGCGGTCGTCTTTCCTAAAAAACGAAGTAAAGTGCGGCGTTTTCAAAAGAAACTCATCGAGTAGCTCGCCGTCGTCGAACGCCGTGTTGCCGACCACATTGATCTGCCGGATTCTGGCGCGCTCACCCTCTTTGACTTCGATCGAAATGCGTACCGTGTTGTTGGATAACTCCTCAACCTCTGAGTTGACACTGACACCATACTTGCCGCGGCTATAGTATTGGTCGGTGAGGAATTGTGTCACCTCCTCCAGGACCGAACGGTCGAACGTGCGCCCGCGCGCTAAGCCGACACGACGCAGCGAACCCTCCAGATCCTCAGTCTTGATGTCCTTATTGCCGGTAATCGTAAACTCTTCAATCGAGGGCCGCTCCAGGGCAACGATCACCAGCGTGCTGCCGTCACGGCGAAACTCGATATCCCGAAAAAAACCGGTGGCATAGACAGAGCGCACGGCTTCCTGCACAAGCTGGCCAGTGACCCGGTCGCCGATGTTGATGGGCAAATAGTTAAACACCGTTCCTTCCGGAATGCGCTGCAAGCCTTCGACCCGCAAATTGCGGACCACAAAAGGCTCGAATTCTTGTGCCTGGGTTAGCCCTGCAAGCAGTAAGCCGAGCAGCAGCACTAATTTTCGCAAAGTGGCTATCATGGGCGCTCTAATTGACGAAGATTCGGCTGAGATCATTGTAAAAAGCCACGCTCATTATTAATAACAGCACGAGAATTCCGACTTGCTGTCCAACGATGAGGGCGCGCTCGGACATCGGTGAGCCCTTCACGGCCTCCACCAACTGATAAACAATTTGACCCCCGTCTAGCAATGGTATCGGCATCAAATTGATAATGCCCAGCGAAATGCTGATGAGGGCCAAGAACATTGTGAAAGAACCAATCCCCGCCTGGGCACTGTTGCCCGCATAGGTTGCGATGTTGATCGGGCCGCTGAGGTTCTTGACGGAGACGTCCCCCGTGACCATGCGCCAAAGCATCCGCACGGTAAGGGCTGACATACTCCAGGTTTTCTCCGCGGCTTGCAGCAGCGCCGCCCCCACCGGGTAGCGCTGCTCGGCCGCAAAGCGGTCGCGAGCCCGGGCCGCGAATTCGGTACGCACATCCGCGCTGATCGCCGCTCCGATCCGGCCAATCGCACGCCCCGCTTCATCCACGACGCCGATCGCCAGGTCTAAATCTACGCTTTCACCGCCCCGTTTTACGGTGACGATAACGTCCTCACCGGGCCGAGCCCTCAGGAACGCGACCCAGTCATCCCAGCTATCGATCCGCTCGCCATTGACCGCCGTGACCTCGTCGTTTGGTTCAAACCCCGCCAGCGCGGCCGGCTCACCGGGCACGACCTCTCCGATCACTGCGGGAAACTTCGGCATCAGGGGAGCGATACCAATGCCTGGAAACAGCGCGTCCGGCTCCGTCAATTGTGCCGCCTTGTTGCGCAAATTCAGCATCACCCGGCGCTTGTCACCCGTTGTGTCCATCACCTGCATATGCACGTCGCCGCCGTCGAGGATGGAATCCAGCAATGCTAGAACGGTGCCCTGCCACGTCTCCACCGGTTGGCCGTCGACGCTGAGAATCAAATCTTCTTCCAACAAGCCTGCTTGGGCCGCCGGCGAGCCGGGCACGACATCACCCACGAACGGCTTGATGCCAGGCACACCCGCCACGAATAGTGCCCAATAGGCGCAAATGGCAAACAGGAAGTTGAATCCGGGCCCGGCCAATAAAACGGCGATCCGGTGTGGAATGGGACGGCGATTGAAAGCCCGATGCTGTTCTTCAATGGGGACCGGTCCTTCCCGCTCGTCGAGTAATTTGACATAACCCCCGAGCGGAATCCGGGACAACCAGTACTCGGTGCCATCTGCGCCGCGCCAGCGCCAAATGGGGCGGCCAAAGCCGATGGAAAACCGCAGAACCTTGAATCCCAGGCGGCGGGCCACCCAAAAGTGGCCATATTCGTGCACGGCGATGAGCAGCGCGATGGCCACGATGAAGCTGCCAATGTAATAAAGTGCGGAGAACATACCTAAATATATACGGATCGCGAAATGGGTTTAAGGGACTTTGCCATTCAGCCCGTTCAGCAATCCACTCCTCCCGATCTCCATTGAATTAAAAGACAATTCTTGACGTACCCGGTTCCGCACTATGGCGAGATCGTGCCCATCAAGATCGCGGCCAGGCAAAAACATGGCGCCGCTGCCGACAGCGAATCGATCCTATCCATCACCCCGCCATGACCGGGCAACAAGTAGCCGCTGTCCTTGATTCCAGCGTTGCGCTTGAACATCGACACGCTGAGATCGCCAATAATCGATATCACGGCGCTGCCGGCTCCCACCAGCACCAGGCCGAAGGGGGGTAAGCCAAGGGCCCAGGCCGCCAATCCCGCCACGAGTGCCGACGCCGCAAGTCCGCCAAGCACACCCTCCCAGGTTTTCTTCGGGCTGACGTTCGGCGCTAGCTTGCGGCGGCCCCATTGCCGACCAGCGAAGTAGGCGCCCACGTCCGCGGCGGAAACCACCGCGAGCACCGTCAGGACCAACAGGGGCCCTCGCGGTTGGCCGTGCAAATAGACCAGCGCGAACCAAGACGGCACCAAGACGAAAGCGCCAATAATAGCGACGAGACGCTCCGGAATGGCCGTGGGGTATTTGAGGATCCAGACGAAGGCAATCAACCACCAGCCGCCAGCCGCATACAACAACCAGCGCACGTCGAACGACGACCAATAAGTGAGCAGCATTAGCAAGCCGACGGCAATGGTGTAGACGGCACGCAAAGGCCCTCGCCAACCGCCGAAGGCCGCCCACTCCCAAGCGCCGGCCAACCACAGCAGGGCAAACGTGGGGGCCAGCCAGTGTGTCGGCAGGAGCAGTACACTGGTAACCGCGGCGGCCACCAACAACACCGCCGTGACGATGCGCTGCGCTAACAAGTAGCAGCCCCAACCTGATCACTGGTCTGGCCAAAACGGCGCTCACGACCGCAAAAAAAATCGAATGCCCTGGTCAATTCGTTGGCGTCGAAATCCGGCCACAATACGTCTGTGAAAAACAGCTCGGCATACGCAATTTCCCACAATAGGAAGTTACTCACCCGCTGTTCGCCTCCGCTGCGGATCAACAAGTCCAGATCGGGCAAGTCCGCCAATGCCAAATAGGAGGCCAGGCATTCGCTGTTAATGTCGTCGAGTTTCAGTTTGCCCTCTGTAACTTCAGCCGCCATGCGTTTGGCGGCCTGCGCCAGATCCCACCGCCCGCCGTATGCCACGGCAATAACCAGGGTCATTCGCGTATTTTGCAGCGTCTTCAATTCCGCCGCGCGGATACGCTCCAGCAATACCGGATTAAGGCTGGTCAAGTCACCAATGAACTTGAGCCGGATGCCGTTGCTATCGAGTTCCTCGACCTCTCGATCCAAGGCATCCACGAACAACGACATCAACCCACGAACTTCCTCCGCAGGGCGTTGCCAATTTTCACTAGAAAAGGCGAACAGGGTGAGCACTTCCACGCCCCGTTCAGCACAGCTTTCTACGACTCGGCGAACCGGCTTTACTCCCGCCCGGTGACCCGCCTGCCGTGGCAAAGCGCGCTGCCGCGCCCAACGGCCGTTGCCATCCATGATAATGGCGACGTGGCGAGGTACAGCCGAACTATTGGTCCTTTCCGGCACTCAGCCTAAACCTCCATCAACTCGGTTTCTTTTGCCACCAAAATCGCGTCGATTTTGGCAACGTGTTCATCCGTGATTTTCTGGATGTCTTCTTCGGCCCGGTGCATGTCGTCCTGCGTGATCATTTTTTCTTTGAGCATCTCTTTAGCATCGTTCAATGCGTCACGACGAATATTGCGAACGGCAACCCGTGCGGCCTCGGCTTCGTTACGGACCACCCGGGTCATGTCTTTGCGGCGCTCTTCCGTCATTGGCGGAAGCGGAATTCTAATGACCATGCCGGCCGAGTTGGGCATCAAACCCATATCCGAAGCCATAATCGCTTTCTCGATCACCGGCACCATGGGCTTTTCCCAGGGGGTCACGGTCAAGGTACGCGAATCTTCGACGGCGACGTTGGCCACCTGACCGATCGGAACATCGGCACCGTAATATTCGACGACGAGGTGATCCAGTAAACTGGTATGGGCCCTGCCGGTCCGTAATTTCTTCAATTCCGCCTGGAGTGCAACCACGCTCTTGCCCATGCGCACGCTGGCATCTTTTTCTATTTCATCCAACATGACTTAGCTCCCGCTCTTCATGAAGCTTGATTAGTAACGCTGGTACCCAGCGTCTCACCGCAAACCAGCCGCACCAGGGCTCGCTCGTCGTGCATATTGAAGACACGCAACGGCAAGTTGTTTTCCCGGCACATCACGACCGCTGTCGCATCCATCACGCCGAGGTTTTCCGACAGAACTCGGGCGAAAGACAACTCCGAATAAAAGACGGCGTCGGGATCCGTTACCGGATCGGCCGAGTACACCCCATCCACCTTAGTCGCCTTGAGCAGGACTTCGGCGTTGACCTCGATAGCGCGCAAGGCCGCTGCCGTGTCGGTTGTAAAAAAGGGATTGCCGGTACCGGCTGCGAAAATCGCAACCCGACCTTTTTCCAGGTGGCGTACGGCCCGGCGGCGAATATAGTCTTCACACACGTCGTTGATTCTGAGTGCGGACATCACCCGAGCAAACACGCCCTGTCGTTCAAGCGCATCCTGCATCGCCAAGGCGTTCATGACGGTTGCCAGCATGCCCATGTGATCGCCGGTCACCCGGTCAATGCCGCCTTCGGCCAAACCCGCGCCCCGAAAGATATTTCCCCCGCCGATCACTACACCGATCTCGACACCGGCTTTGTTGAGTTCGGCGATTTCCTTTGCGGTACGGGCCAATACGGCCGGATCGATACCATAGTCTTCATCCCCCAACAGCGCCTCACCGCTAAGCTTGAGCAGTATTCTCTTGTATTGAGGCTTCAGTTCCATATGGGTGGTCAAAGATAAGCTGTATCAATAAAGAACCCCGCTCAGGCGGGGTTCGTTAGTTTGTTAGTCTTGGCTTTGTGAAACTTGCGCCATGACCTCCTCTACGAAATTGTCCGCCTTCTTTTCTATACCCTCGCCGACTTCGTAGCGGACAAAGCGGGTAACCGAAGCGCCCGCCTGCTGCAATAACTTGCCAACCGTGATGTCCGGATCCTTGACGAAGGGCTGTCCGGTGAGGGTGATTTCCGCCAAAAACTTCCGTAAGCGTCCCTCCACCATCTTGGCGACAATCTCTTCCGGCTTACCCTCCTGAGCCGCCTGCGCCGTGAGAATCTCCCGCTCTTTGCCGACTTGCTCGGCGGGGACGTCGTCGGCACTGACATACGCTGGGTTACTGGCCGCCACGTGCATCGCGATGTCCTTTGCTAATGCCTCGTCGCCACCCGCCAACTCGACGACAACGCCAATACGGCTGCCGTGAATGTAATGGGCAGTCGGACCGCTCGCGTCGATCACATCGAATCGCCGGACGGCAATGTTTTCGCCCACTTTGGCAATCAACGCGGTACGCGCTTGTTCGAAGGTGGCGCCCTCGTGCTCTAGGCTCATCAAGGCCTGCACGTCAGCCGGATGCTCTCGCAGCAGCGCGGCGGCCACCGTATCCACAAACTGCTGGAAATTATCATCCTTGGCCACGAAATCGGTTTCGCTGTTGGCTTCGAGGATCACCAGGCGCGAACCCGCACCGCGAATCACGACCTGGCCCTCGGCGGCGATGCGCCCGGCCTTCTTGTCGGCCTTGGCTTGACCCGACTTGCGCAGCGCATCGGCCGCTTGGGCTAGATCCCCATCGCTCTCGACCAGCGCTTTCTTGCATTCCATCATTCCAGCGCCCGTACGCGCTCGAAGCTCTTTCACCATCGCAGCTGTTACGGCCATGAGTCGTTCCTCACTTAGCCGCTTCGGCTTCGTTGGTGGCCGGCGCTTCGCCTGGGGCATCGGCATCGGCTTTCGCTGCGGCATCCGGGGCCTCGGCCGGCGCTTTCGCAGCCTCGGCTGGGGCTTTGGCTTTGGCTTTGGCTTTGGCTTTGGCTTGGGCTTTGGCTTTGTCT
>JAHEKG010000207.1 GCA_024638475.1 Rhodospirillales bacterium
TACCTTGTTTACCGCGCCAACGGCGATTCGAGCGATCAAGCGGGAGGACCCCGAGGGTCGGCTGTTGAAGGACTACGACCTCAGCAGTTTGCGGGCCTTGTTCGTTGCCGGAGAGCGCTGCGACCCGGACACGCTCGCGTGGTCAACCGACAAGCTCGGCGTACCCGCCATCGATCACTGGTGGCAAACGGAGACCGGCTGGGCGATCGCGGGCAATCCGCTGGGGGCGGGATTGTTTGATATTCGTCCGGGTTCCGCCGGCAAACCCATGCCTGGCTGGGATGTCCAAGTACTCGACGACAAACGCCGACCCGTACCGGCCGGCGACATCGGTTCCATCGTGTGCCGATTGCCACTCCCTCCGGGCGCAGCGCCGACGCTCTGGAACGCCGCCGATAGATTCGAGCAAGCCTACCTGCAGGCCTTTCCGGGTTGTTATCAGACCGGCGATGCGGGTTATATCGACGAGGACGGTTATCTTTACGTGATGACGCGGACCGACGATGTCATCAACGTGGCCGGGCATCGGTTGTCCACGGGCGCCATCGAGGAGGTGCTCGCCTCCCATCCCGATGTCGCGGAGTGCGCCGTCACGGGTGTATCCGATGACCTCAAGGGCCAGGTACCGATGGGATTCCTGTGCCTGAAGGCTGGGGTCGAAACGGCCGAGGACAAGATCGTTGCGGAAGTGATTGATCTCGTCCGCCAGCGCATCGGGCCGGTGGCCGCCTTCAAGCGTGCGGCGATCGTCAAGCGATTGCCGAAAACTCGGTCCGGGAAGATACTCCGGGCGACAATGCGCGCGATTGTCGACGGGGAGTCTTACAATGTCCCGGCGACCATCGACGACCCGGCGATCCTCGACGAAATCGCGGCGGTCTTAAGTTCTTCGGCAAGCGACTAGGCCATTCGGAACTCGAAAATGGTGTTGCGCAAATGGCGACAAGGGCCGTGGATCTTTATTCACCGCTATGTGGGCTTGCTGCTGGGAATTTGGGCTTTCGCCGTTGGCGTCACCGGCACCGTCATGGCGAATTATCGAGAAATAGACGCGTATCTCAACGCCGAGTTGTTCGCCGCCACCGACAGCCCCCGTCACCCGGATCTCCAGGCCATGGTAAGCGTAATCAACGCTGCTTATCCCGATCGATTTATTCTTTACCTCGACCGCTACTTTCTCAGCGGCGACGAATCCTATCCCTTCGTTTTGTCCGAACCCCTGCCGATCACCGACGATGGGCTAGATTTAACGTCGATCGGTAACTTCGAGGCGGCAGCCTCACTCGAGGTGTTCGTCGACCCCCGTACGGCGGAGATTATTGGCGCACGCCCCTATTGGACCTGGATCAAGGTCATGCGCAATTTTCATCGCGAGCTGTTATTCCCGGGTGAGGGCAGGAAGTTTCTTGGCGCGCTCGCAATCGTTTTGTTTTTATCCTGTATTGCCGGCGGGGTATTGTGGTGGCGCGATGCGCGCGGGCGGATAAAGCGGTCGCTAACGGTTCGTCTGTCTTCCCCCGGGCCCCGGCTCATTCGCGATACGCATACCGTATTGGGCGCCTACGCACTCATCGTGATCGGTTGGCTGGCATTGACCGCGGCATTGATTTGTTACGAAATGCCGCTGCGGCATTTTGCCGACGCACTTCGCGGGGAACAGCCCCGCACACCGCCCACAATGCCGAGGTCTAGCCAATTCGGTTCAATTAACGTAGCCCGTGACATTGCATTGGCCGAATACCCTAACTCGGATGTGGTGCTCATTCGCATGGCAAAGACCCCGAACGATCGCATGGTATTGCGGTTGTACCCGGATGATGAACCTATTTCTATCTATACACGTCAGGTGAGTGTGCATGCGGGCACGAACCAAATCGTGGGTCGGTTCGATCCCGGGCGTCAGCCATGGACCGACTCATTGTTCGGCGTTTGGTTGATCTGGTTCCACAATGGCGGGATGTTAGGTGTCGTCGGCAGGGTCCTGAATATTGCCGCGGGTTTGGTCTTGGCGTCGTTATTTCCCACGGGTCTGTATATCTGGTGGAAAAAACGGCCAGCGCGTCTCAAGGCGCGCGCATCGCCCGGGTAGGTTGGTTGGCGGCGCAGGTTTTGCCGCTGCTCAGGCAGCCAATACTTCGAGCGCCGACGCCAGCACTGGCGAACAGTCTGCGTCGATCTTCAACGTCGCGAGCTCGTCTGCCCGCGTTCTGCCCAGGTTGACGATAGCGATTGGTTTTTGTTGCGCCTTTGCCGCGCGCGCAAAGCGAAAGCCGGAGAACACGGTCAGCGACGAACCGACGACGAGCAGGGCCTCCGCACGGTGGACCGCGGCCATGGCTTTGGCGACTCGGGTTTTAGGTACCGATTCACCGAACATGACGACGTCCGGTTTGACCACCCCGTCGCAGTGCGTGCAGGCGGGTACGATGAAATCGTTTTGGTTCAGTTCCGCGACCTCAGCGTCGCCATCGGGCCGGTAGCGGAAGACTTCGGTTTCCCAAGTGGGATTCGCTCCGGCTAGGCGTTGTTGGTAGTCGGCTCGGGATTGCGGCTTATTGCAACTGACGCAGCGAATCTGACTCAAATCGCCATGCAGATCGATCACCGAGCGGCTGCCCGCGCGGCGATGCAGGCCATCCACGTTTTGGGTGATCAAGGTATCGACTTTTCCGGTGGCCTCTAATGCGACCAGTGCGTGGTGGGCCGTGTTGGGCTGAGCCGCCGAAAAACGTCGCCAACCCAAGTAGCTCCGCTGCCAATAGCGTTTGCGGGAGCCGCTACTGCGTAAGAAATCGCCGTACTGAATGGGTTGGGCGTGTTTCCAATTGCCGTTGCGATCCCGGTAATCGGGAATGCCGGATCCGGTACTCACTCCGGCGCCGCTCAGCACGACGAGCGATTGGGTACGCGCGAAGAAATTACTCAGTTGCGTGACGGCCAAGCGCATGGCGGTATTGCAACATTGGTGATTCGCCGTCGTCAACGAGTGATTAATCGTTAATGCTCATGCTAAGTGGCGGCTGTGGCCCGTGGGCCTATTCTCGTGGGGTGATCATTGAGTGTTTATCGTGGCCTAGATTCATATTATCGATGGCGCAGAGAAACGAGTTTCGTCTAACATGAAACAACGGCTCGCATGTGCGCAGCGGAACAGGCAAGAGGTGGCGGCATGAAACTCCGACAGCAGTTGGGTAAAGCGGTCCGACAAGCGGTTTCACGACGGCGATTCTTATCCATTCTCGGTGCGGCCACCGCCAGCGCGGGCCTGCCATCGCCAGCCCGCAGTGCAGCCGCTGGGGCATGGGATCTGATCGTCGTGGGCGGTGGTAATGCCGGCATGCCGGCGGCTATTTTCGCTGCTCGACGCGGGGCCAGAGTATTGATCGTAGAAGCCGCCGGTGTTCTGGGCGGCACGCTGCATCTCTCCACGGGGCAGATGAGCGCAGCGGGTACGAAGCTGCAGAAGTCCAAGGGCATTGAAGATACAGCCCAGTACCACTATGACGACGTGATGAGGATCAGCAAGGGCACGGCTGATCCGGATATGGTGCGGCTGGCCGTTTTCAACGCAGGGGATACTTTTGATTGGCTCATGGATCGCGGCTTCGACGTCCGTC
The DNA here is from genome assembly GCA_024638475.1 of Rhodospirillales bacterium. Lineage (GTDB taxonomy): Bacteria > Pseudomonadota > Gammaproteobacteria > Steroidobacterales > JAHEKG01 > JAHEKG01. The sequence continues at coordinate 3,618 of JAHEKG010000207.1, forward strand.
CGGGACAACCTGTGCTCGGCACCACCCACGACCCCTACAGCCGTGCCCGTTACGTCTGGGGAAAAAACGGCGGTCGCTCCATTCTGCGGATTCTGGAGGAGGAGCTTCAACCCGAGATCGATAGCGGGCGGGTGACCGTGCTGCTGAGCACCGAAGTGACGGATTTGATTCAGGACGATGGCGGCGCGGTGACCGGTGTCGCCACGAAAAACATCCACGGCGAAACCGCCAGCTACGCGAGTAGCAATATCCTACTCACCTGCGGCGGTTATACGGCCAATTCGGATATGTTCGAGCGGCTCGAAGGGGCGCCCGACTATACCGATATGACGTACCCGCACAGCCAAGGCGCTGGGATTACGCTGGGCCTGTCCGCCGGCGGTTATCTGCGGGGTAGGGAACACCATCTGCCATTGTTTGGTGCCGTGCTAGCCCATGGGAATTACCCCAGCCCAATCATCGGTGCCGTTCGGCACTACCCGCCCAATCGACCGCCCTGGGAGATCTTCGTCAATATTCGCGGCAAGCGTTTTTTGCGCGAGGACGTCCCCAGCCACGATGCCTACGAGGAGGCCCTGCTGAAACTGCCCGACGAACAGTGCTGGGTGGTTTTCGATGACGCCATGTTCAACCAGGCGCCCAGGCTAGTGTCTCCTGTCTTCGGTGGCTTGACTCGCGAGGACATTGTTGAAGCCTTCGAAGCGCCCTGGCCCATGTTCTCCCGTGCCGACAGCATCGATGCGCTGGCCGCCGCCGCGGGTATTGATGCCCAGGGTCTGCAAGACACCGTCGCTCGCTTTAACGCAGGGCAAGCAATGGGCAAGGACGAATTCGGGCGGCAACACATGCCGCTGCCGATTGCCAAGCCCCCTTACTATGCCATCAAGCTTCATAGCTGGACATTGAGCAGTGCCGCTGGACTGGCGGTGGATAAGCAACTCAGGGTAATCCGCGATGATGGCGGCCCGATTACAGGACTTTTTGCCGCCGGAGAGCTGCTGGGCAAGGGTGCGTTCATGGGCCGTTCGGTCGTGGGCGGCATGCTCGTGACGCCGGCACTGACATTGGGTCGGGTGTTTGGTCAGTCCTTGCTGAAGTTGCCGGCATGACACCCGCCGAAACGGTTAGCCGAGGGGCGACTCGCTAGCCTGCGTTTGCAGGCGGCCACGGAGCGGGACACCTTGAAGACTGGCGCCTGACAACCGAGATTGGGGGCTACGCTATGACGTTCGATTCCCCTTGCACGGCCCGAGAATTGTTCTAATGTGAGACACTCGAAACAATCCCGTTCCGCCCCCGACCTGCAAAGGATAACGCCCATGAAACCTGTCTCACTGCTGGCAGTCACGCTCCTTTTCGCGGCGCCCACGTTGGCGCAAGACGCACCCGTGGTGCCGCAGATTCCGCCGCGGCCGCAGGCCGGGCCCATGTCGTTCTTCGTGACCAGTGTAGGCTTGGGCGACGGCGCCAATCTTGGCGGCCTTGCAGGCGCGGACGCGCACTGCCAAAAACTTGCGGCAGCGGTCGATGCCGGTGACCGCACCTGGCGCGCGTATCTGAGCATCCAGGCCACCGTCGATCAGCCCGCCATCAACGCACGCGACCGCATCGGCCAGGGCCCCTGGTACAACGCCGACGGCGTGCGTATCGCCGCCAATCTCGGCGAACTACACGGCGATACCCTGGCGCTGGCCCGCAAAGGCAACTTCATCAGCATCCGCACCGCCGTGACGGAAACCGGGGAAATCGTGCCCGGCGAGATCAAGGTCGTCGGGCTAGAAGACCGGCGCAATCAGCATGACATTCTCACGGGAACCCAGCCGGACGGCACCGCCTTCACCGATAGCTTCGACCGCACCTGCTCAAATTGGACGAGCAACCGTGAAGACGGTAGCGCGAACGTGGGCCATCACGACCGCATCACCAGCTTCACCAGTCAGTCTTGGATCGATGCCCACCCGTCCAGGGGCTGCAGTCAGGAGAACCTCATCGCTACGGGCGGTGCAGGCCAGTTTTACTGTTTCGCGGCGGATCGATGAACCGTCTGTCAGCCTTATCCTTGGCCTGCGGATTGCTCTGCGGGGGATGTACGGAGCAAGCCTCACAGCCCGCGTCCGGCAATTCGCCGCCCGCGCCCCAAAGCCTCGTCACCTACACCGAGGATCGTGAAGCCTGCGTCAACCGCAGCCCGACCCGCAATGCCTACTTTGGCGATCTGCACATCCATACAGGATTTTCCTACGACGCTCGGCCGCTGGGGACCCAAACGACGCCCGCGGATGCCTATGCTTTTGCGAGGGGCGCACCCATACCGGTTCCACCCTACGACGAAAACGGTGAGCCGCAGGAACAGCTAAGCCTGAAAACTCCGCTGGATTTCGCCGCCGTGACGGACCATTCGGAGTTTTTCGGAGAATTGGTGCTGTGCTCCGATCCCACCAGTTCCGTTTACGATCACAAGACCTGTCAGCTGCTTCGCGACGGCGGCGGCGCCGGCATGTTTCCCTTCGTGAAAGTCGTTATTGCTACCAATCCGGAACGGCTCCCGGAGATTTGTGGCGAGGACAGTGCAGCCTGTCTCGATGCCTCGATATCGCTGTGGCAAATCACGCAGGACATGGCCGAGGATGCCTATGACCGCTCGTCCAGCTGCGAATTTACAACCTTCATCGGTTACGAGCATACGGGAACGCCCAACGCGAACAATTATCATCGAAATGTCATTTT
>JAHEKG010000208.1:0-2246 GCA_024638475.1 Rhodospirillales bacterium
GAGGAATACAAGAAGGCCCAGGCCGAGCTCGTCAACGAGCATATCGGCAAGCAAGACATTGTCATCACCACCGCGCTGATCCCGGGGCGCCCCGCGCCGCGGCTTATCAGCGATGCGCAGATCCGTTCGATGCGCGAAGGCAGCGTCATCTACGACCTTGCCGCCGAAGCGGGCGGGAACGTCGAAGGCACCGAAGCGGGCGCGACGGTGATCCGTCATGGCGTGAGAATCATCGGCCCTATCCAGCCCGCTCGCGCCCTCGCAGCGGACTCGGGTGCCCTGTTCAGCCGCAATATTTTTAACTTTTTGGCGGCTTTCTGGGACTCCGAGTCGAATCGATTCGTTTTTCCGGACGATGATGAAATCGTCGCCGGTGTGCGGCTGACCAAAGACGGCAAGGTCGTGCACGACAGGTTGCTCGAAAACGCCTGAACCGAGCACGAAAAAGCGGCCCGTGAGGAGCCGCCGATTTTCCAGCTAACCTGCTGAAGACAAAGAAAAACCCGGCCGAAACCGGGCTTTTCAATTCTTAGGGTCGGTAGACTTAACCGCCGGTGCCGGTGGAACCCCACCCGCCGCCGAGAAGCCAGTCCCAGAAACCCTTGTTCGGCTTCTTGTTCTTCATCATTCTTCCCCTGCGTTTTAGCGCAAAAATGCGCACACACAGGTAGTGTATTAACCTTAATGGGGATGGTTAGCAAGAAATTTACCACGTTTTTCGCGCAGGACGAAGGTCGTTTCATGCACGCAATGATCTAGCTTGTAGTGAAGGTGCGAAGGCCTAGGCGACCTTGGTGCGTTTTTCCTGGCGCAAGCGGCGCAGCAATTCGTGCTCGCCCATCGGGCGACCGACGATAAAGCCCTGCGCAATGTCGCAGGCCATCGATTTAAGTTGGTCTAGGCTCTCGCGATCCTCGACGCCTTCCGCGACCACTTTGCGGTTCAGCGAATGGGCGAGCGCGATCGTCGATTGGACCATGATAAGATCGGAGCGATTGTCGCGCATGCCGCGCACGAAGCTCTGGTCGATCTTGAGTTCGCTGGCCGGGACCTTCTTGAGATATTCGAGCGTCGACAAGCCGGTGCCGTAATCGTCGATCGAAATCTTGACGCCCATCTGGCGCAGCTCGGCCAGCAGGTCGAGATCGGCGCCCGTGCCCTCGAGGGCCGCAGTTTCAGTCAGCTCCAGCACCAACTGTTCAGGCGCAACGCCATGCGCTTGCAACTTGGCAAAGATGCGCCGGGGCAAGGATCGGTCGGTCAAAATACGTGCGGACAGGTTGACCGCGACCGAAAAGTTGCTGTTCGCGTTGCAGAAGCGGGCGGCTGCCGCGATGGCCTCGTCGAGGACGTAGTCGGTGAGCTTGCCAATGCGGTCATGTGTCTCGGCAGCGCCGATGAACTCGGTCGGACTGATCGGACCCTTCTCCGGATGGGTCCAGCGCGACAGAGCTTCCGCGCCAATGATCTTGTTGGCCTTGAGATCGAGTTTGGGCTGGTAGGCGAGGGTGACTTCGCCATTGTCGATGGCCTTGTCGAGCTCGCTGAGAAGCGACAGGCGCCACGTCGCATCCTCATGGCGCGATGGATCGAAATATTTCCACTTGATGCCTTCGACATGCGCTTCGTCCGCGGCAACCAGTGCGCTACCAAGGCGGTTGGACAGACTGCGGCCTGAGCCGACCTCCACCCCGAAGCTGATGTCGACGTCGAAATTTTTGGCATCGGCGGTGACGGCGCTGCGGAACAGCGCGTGCAGGGCTTCGAGGTGGTTGCCGATGGCAACCTGCTTGTCGGCAAACCAAATGAAGATGCCTTCGTCGCCCTGGTATAGCGTCCCGTTTTCACGCCGTCCTACGCCAAGGCGTCCAGCAATCTGCTCTACCAGTCGGCTTTCGCCGTCGGCATCGAGGGTCGAGGCGATCTCGGCGTAGTTATGAATGCGCGCGGCAATCATCGGCAGGTTCTGGCCCGATTTATCGCGGCGAAGGGCAACCAGGTTCGGAAGGCCGGTGAGTTCGTTGACAAGACCGCGCTGCTTCCACCGCATCCACAGTATCCGGGCGAGCCCTAAGGCAAGAACAAACAGCGCCGGCACGATGTCGAGACCAATCCGGAATATCTCGGTCGCGATGGGCGCGGCGATGATGACGCCGCCGGTCGCGGTAAGGAGAAGAAGCGGGCGTATCCACTGGTTACGCCGACGCAGCGCCAGCAGGAGTGCCGCAAGAGCCACGACGAACGGT
>JAHEKG010000208.1:2256-6224 GCA_024638475.1 Rhodospirillales bacterium
GCTTATAGCCCGGGAGCATGTAGCGGTCCCCGATCTGTTCGGAATCCGCACCAACGACGACCGTCTTCCCTGCAAGCATGTCGACATTGCGACCCGCCATGAGATCTGCAGCACTCACATACGGGATCGAGTATGGGTTCAACGAATAGTCGATCTGGTAGGTCTTCCCGATCGGTCCCTCAAACTCAGCCATCAAGGTCGAAAAACCCTCCATGCGCTTGCCGTCGAACTCGACCGCGTAGGGGAGGCTTTTCGGTTGCGAGCGGTAATCATACTGGGCAGTGAGCGACCCCACTTCGGCGACGTCGGAGAACATGCGCTGCGGCCAAATGATCTCGTTCCAGTCCTCCCCCTCGTTGGGTGAGCTGAACGAACCGATGACGACATCGTCGATCTTGGCTAGCGTATCGACCAGCGCCTGATCTTCGACAGGTGTCGTCGGACCTGCGTAATGGACGTCGACGAAGATGCGGTCTGCACCTTGCCGGTCGATCGACGAGAGCAGTTTAGCCTGCTGCGATCGCGGCCAGGGCCAGACGCCCACCTCGCGAACGGCGCGGTCGTCAATGCCAACTAGGACGATGTCGCCGCTGACCTTCTTCTGCAGGATCTTATCGCGCGATGTCTGGCCCAATTGTTCGAGCGGCATGCCCAACTCGAGCATGCCGAACAACAGGCCGAGCACAACCGTCCACAACAGGAAGTTGCGGTGCGTCTCGTTGCGCTTCTTTGCCTTCACATTAGCCACAGATGTAGCTCTCCTGGCGTTTCGTCATGCCTGTTGTGCCGAATAAAGGTTTACAAAAGGGAAACCGCGTTTTGGTTAACCACAGCTTGTGTAGGCTGAATTCACTGCTCCATTCGCCCCCTCGACAGCGCTGGCGCGGCTTGCCACAAGATGGGTCATTCAGAAGGGGCCCCGTTTCATGGACTTCATCGCCATTCTCTCCATTTTCGTGCTGGCGTGCTTCGTTGGCTATTACGTGGTCTGGTCGGTCACGCCGGCGCTGCATACGCCGTTGATGAGCGTTACCAACGCGATCAGCTCGGTCATCATCGTCGGCGGTCTGATTGCCGCTGCGGCCGCGGGCAACCCGGTGGCCAAGTGGCTGGGGCTTGGCGCGGTGACGCTTGCCAGCGTCAACATCTTCGGCGGCTTTGCGGTCACCGAAAGAATGCTGGCGATGTACAAGAAGAAGGAGCGCAAATGATGGATTTGTCGCTCACTCTTGCCGCCGCGGGGGCGGACCTCCCCGATTGGGCCTTGCTGGCATATCTTGTATCGGGCGTTTTCTTCATCCTCGCGCTGCGCGGACTTTCGAGCCCAGAGACCGCGCGCGCGGGTAATCGCTATGGCATGTCGGGCATGGCGCTCGCGGTCGGCACCACGCTGATCGCCTATGATGTTACCAACTGGCTCGAACTCGGCGCGGCCATCGCCATCGGTGCGGTGATCGGTCTGACCGTGGCACGCCGTATCGCGATGACCGCGATGCCCCAGCTGGTTGCCGCTTTCCATAGCCTGGTCGGCCTTGCGGCGGTGCTGGTAGCCGCTGCAGCCTATACCAACCCGGGAGCCTTCGGGCTGCTGGTCGAGGTCATCGGCGGGCCCGAACCGCGCTTCGCCATCGATCCGGTTGCGCGCGTCGAAATGGCGCTGGGTGCGGCAATCGGTGCCGTCACCTTTTCGGGGAGCGTGATCGCTTTTGCCAAGCTGAACGGCAACATGAGCGGCACGCCGATCCTGCTGCCAGCGCGCCACGTCATCAATTTCGGCATTCTCGGCGGCATTATCGGGCTGACGGCGATGTTCGCGATGGCCGGCGGGATCACCATTCCCGGCTGGATTTTCCCGACCATCGTCGCGCTCGCCTTTCTGGTCGGCTTCTTGCTGATCATTCCGATCGGCGGTGCGGACATGCCGGTCGTGGTCTCGATGCTCAACAGCTATTCGGGCTGGGCCGCGGCGGCGATGGGGTTCACGCTCGGCAATACTGCCATGATCATCACCGGCGCGCTGGTGGGCTCTGCCGGCGCCATCCTCAGCTATATCATGTGCGCGGCGATGAATCGCAGCTTCATCAGCGTGATCGCGGGTGGCTTTGGGCAAGATAGCAGCGCGGCCAGTGGCGGCGGCGAGCTGATCGATCGACCCTACAAGCAGGGCAGCGCCGATGACGCGGCCTTCATGCTCAAGCAGGCCGACAAGGTCATCATCGTTCCCGGCTACGGCATGGCGGTGGCACAGGCGCAGCACGTACTGCGCGAGATGGCCGACCTCCTCAAGGAAAAGGGTGTCGAGGTCAAATACGCGATTCACCCCGTCGCGGGCCGCATGCCGGGACACATGAACGTGCTGCTGGCCGAGGCCAACGTGCCCTATGACGAGGTGTTCGAGCTCGAAGACATTAACAGCGAGTTCGCGCAGGCCGATGTCGCCTTCGTGATCGGCGCGAATGACGTGACCAATCCGTCGGCCAAGACCGACAAGACCTCGCCGATTTACGGCATGCCCGTGCTCGACGTGGAGAAGGCGCGCACCACGCTCTTCATCAAACGGTCGATGGGCGGGGCCGGCTATGCCGGGGTCGAAAACGAACTTTTCTTTCGCGACCAGACAATGATGCTGTTGTCGGATGCCAAGAAAATGGTAGAGGAGATCGTCAAGGCGCTCGACTAAAAGCCGAGCGCTAACAGACGTTTACTGGGTTAAAGCCCCCAGCCGGTCCCGCCGGTTGGCGGGGTTCGGGGAAGGGATTTTGATTTGCGTAAATTGGGCATGATCGGCGGCACGAGCTGGAACAGTTCGGCGCTTTATTACGAGCATATCAACCGCATGGTAGCGCGCCAGCTTGGCGGGCTGTCGAGCGCGCGATTGCTCCTCGAAAGCATCGATCTGGCACCCTATGCCGCAGCCCAGCAACGCGGCGATTACGAAACCGCACGACAGATCATCAGCCAGGCCGCGATGACGCTAGCAGCGGGCGGCGCGGAAGCGATCCTCATCGGCTCCAACACGACGCACAAATATGCACCCGCGGTCGAAGAGGTGACGGCGACGGAGAACGGAGCGGCCTTCACGCCCGCCGCCCTGGCGGACTACGACGCCGTCGTCTTCCTCAACACGACGGGCGACGTGCTCGACGCGAGCCAGCAGGCGGCGCTCGAGGGCTACATCCAGGCGGGGGGCGGGTTCGTGGGCATCCACGCCGCGGCCGACACCGAGTACGACTGGCCGTGGTACGGTGGCCTCGTCGGGGCCTACTTCGCCAGCCACCCGCCCGGCACGCCGACGGCCACGGTCCGCGTCGTCGACCGGGCCCACCCGGCGACCGCGGACCTCCCGGCCTCGTGGGTCCGGACCGACGAGTGGTACAACTACCGCGCGAATCCGCGCGGCGACGTCCACGTGCTCGCCACGCTCGACGAGCGCACGTATGCCGGGGGGACCATGCCCGGCGACCACCCCATCGCGTGGTGCCAGGACTACGACGGCGGCCGCTCGTTCTACACCGGCGGCGGGCATACGAGCGAGGCGTACGCCGAAGCGGCCTTCCGAGCCCACCTCTGGGGCGGCCTCGCGTGGGCCGCGGGCTGGGTCCCGGGCAACTGCTCCGCGACGGTCGAGACGAGCTGGGAGCGGACGGTCCTCGACGACGCCCCGAACGACCCGATGGAGCTGGCCGTCGCCCCCGACGGCCGCGTGTTCTACGTCGAGCGCGGGGGGGCGGTGAAGGTGATCGCCCCCCCGAGCGGGCAGGTCCGCCTGGCGGCGACACTCCCCGTCACGACCAGCTTCGAAGACGGGCTGCTCGGCATCGCCTTCGACCCCGACTTCGCGGCGACCGGCTGGGTGTACCTCTACTACTCGCCGACGGCGGGCTCGGTGCAGCGGCTCTCCCGGTTCACCGTGACCGGCGACGCGATCGACCTCGGCAGCGAGGCCGTCCTGCTGACGGTCGAGACCG
>JAHEKG010000209.1 GCA_024638475.1 Rhodospirillales bacterium
GTCCAACAACACGCCGTCCGCACCTTCGGGCGCGTTAATGACGGCGATCGTCTCAAGGTTTGCATCCCTGAAGCGCATGGTCCGGGACAGTGGAAAATCGACCGGCTGTATCGACGCCACACGCGTCGCTTGGGAAACCAGTTTGTGGTCGCCTTTGAGGCCCGCCACCCAAATTTCGTCACCGGGCTTGACCGGCTTGCTATTGAGAACGGCGCTGCGGACGCGGGTTTCGCCAATCAACGCGGGATCGTAGGCCACCACCGCTAGGTTGTGTAGTGGATGAATGTATTCGACGCGCCCGGGTACCTCCAGCGAGCCGGCGAACGTAATCGCCACATCACCCATGGCGACGGGAACCGTGTTGCGGTCGACCACGACCCGGCCCCGCTCGGCGTCCACGATCAATCCCGTGCCGTAGTAGTGACGCTCGGAGACCCCCGAAATGGTGTACGGCATGTCGAAGTTCACCAGCACCAGCGACGGTGCGATGCGGCGACGGCGTTGATCACCCTGTTCGTCGTAGGTCGTAGTGGCCACTTTGACGGCCGTGGCTTCCGGCCCGGGGGCGAGATCCACGCAAGGCCATAAACCGGTCGCGTCGTCCCGACGGCAGCGCAGCGCTGCGAACCAATGCCGATCCATGCGGACGATGCGCAGCTTTTCCGTTTGCGGATCATCGAAGGTCACGAAGCGCACGGCAACCCTTTCGCCGTCACCCAGCGTGTCCAGTACGGCCTCGAGTTCATCCAAGTCGTTGGTCGGGACGCCGTTGATGCTTTGAATAATGCTCGCCCTAGGTATCGCGGCGGCCCCTAAAACATAACCGGGGTTGGCGACGAAGATTCCAGAAATCTCGCGATTGAAGTGCCGCGCCTGTTGATAGGACAGCTTATTGACGATGGCGTCGCCAAAATGAATGTATTCGGCCGGTGTAATGGCATGCAAGTCGTCGACCCGCAAGCGCAAGGTGCGACTGGCGCCCCCGCGTTCAATCGCCAACTCGAGTTCCCTGCCCACCGCGTCGTCGAGCACCGCCGCGAGCGGCACGAATTTCACGATCCGCTGCCCGTTAACGGCCGTCAAGATGTCACCGGGCGCCAACTTGCCCTCGGCCACCGAACCCGGGATGACTTGCTGGACGACCAACATGCCGGTCTGGTCGGGGAACTGCGCGCGGATCTCCGCTTCGAGGCTGGTGGACAAGCCCAATCTGCGCAGCTCCGCAAACGGCTTGTGAACGAAAACCGTCTGCAACGTGCCACGCTGCACAGGTTGGTTTGCCTTGATGCGCTCGAAGACCCGCTGCACGCGGTCCAAGGGCAGGAAGAAGCTCGAGGCCGCGTTAGTGTTGGCACCGGCATTTAGTGCCACCACTTGCCCTTCCACGTCGATCACAGGCGAACCGGAAGACCCACCCGACGTCCCCGAGGCCGCTTGATAATAAAACGTGTTGAAGTCGTTATACTGGCCGCGGCCGTAATCCGGGGCGTGGCGGTCCAGCCGCGCGATCGTCCCGGCCAGGATGGAGAGTTGCTCACCCGCATCGTTACCAACCACCCGAATGTCGCGGCCAATCTGCGCGGCCTCGGGCGCGAGTTCCAGTTGCACCGGTTCGACGAACTTTAGGTCGGCCGGGTTGTAGCGGAAGAAACCAAAATCGTGCACCGGGTCGCGATAGATCGGCACCAGGTCCACTTCTTCTTGATTGAGGAAAATGGCCTGGGCAACCACGGGACCGGGAGTCACCACGTGACGATTCGTCAAGATCAAGCCGCGCTCCCTGTCGACGACGAAACCCGTGGCCTGCGTGGATTGGTTCCACTCCGTATCGAACGCCCGGGTCGAATCGACTCGGATCGAGACGACCGCGGAGGAGATCTTTTCCAGCGTCTCGGACCAGCGGGTTTCTTCAGCCGCCGCTGCGCCACACAGGACCACCCCGCCAAGGCACGCGGCGAGGCTCCCTAAATTCAAGCTTGTTTGTCGAGTCATCGTCCCATTCTAGGTAGGCTGGGGCGTAGCCGCCAGCGGCCTGATCACAGTTCAGCGGCCTCAGGGGCCTCAGGGGTATTAGCCGGGGCGTAGCACACGTCCAATTGCCGTGCCGCGCGCACGTCGTCCAGGCGTCGCACCGGCGTTGAATAGGGTGCGCCCTTCAGGTGACTCGCGTCTTCGTGGGCCTGGGCCAAGATGCGTTGCATCGCTTGGACGAAGCCGTCGATGGTTTCCTTACTCTCCGTTTCGGTCGGCTCGATGAGCAAACATTCGGGCACTAGCAGCGGGAAGTAAGTCGTTGGCGCATGGTAGCCTTCATCCAACAAGGCCTTCGCGAAATCCATGGCGTTAGCCCCCGTGGCTTTCGCCTGACGTTTTAGGGTGACAATAAACTCGTGGCTCGCACGCCGGTCGGGAAAGGCAAGATCGAAACCCGCCTTGCGCAACTCCACCATCAAGTAATTGGCGTTCAAGGTCGCGTATTCCGCCACTCGCTCCATTCCCGCGGCGCCCAGCAAGCGCATGTAAACGTACGCGCGCAATAACACCCCCGCGTTACCCATGAACGCGGACAATCGACCGATGGATAGCGGCCGCTCGTCGGCATCGACCCAGCGATAGTGTCCGTCATCGCGCGCGACCACCGGCAGCGGCAAGAACGGCTCCAAGCGGGGGGCAACGCCAACGGCGCCGGAACCGGGGCCACCACCGCCGTGGGGCGTGGAAAAGGTCTTGTGCAAATTCATGTGAATGACGTCGAATCCCATGTCCCCCGGCCGGACTTTGCCAAGAATGGCATTCAGGTTCGCGCCGTCGTAATACAGCAAGCCGCCGGCCTCGTGGACGATGGCCGCGATTTCGTCGATGCGGCGTTCGAACACACCCAGCGTCGAAGGGTTGGTCAACATGATCCCAGCGGTCTGCGGGCCCACGGCGTTACGCAACGCGGCGAGGTCGACATCGCCTTGGGCATCTGTGGGCAATTCCTTGACCGTGCAACCGCACATCGTAGCCGTCGCGGGATTGGTGCCATGGGCGGCGTCGGGAACCAGCACCTCGGTGCGGACCAAGTCACCCCGGTTGACATGATAGGCGCGAATCATCGCGACGCCGGCCAATTCCCCTTGCGCGCCCGCCATCGGCGTTAGGGACACTGCCGCCATGCCGGTGACTTCTTGCAGCATCTCCTGCAGCTCGTACATGCAAGCGAGAAAACCCTGCGAGCGCGTTGCGGGCGCCAACGGATGCCTGCCGACGAAGCCGGGTAACATCGCCAAGCTGTTGCACGCCCGCGGGTTGTATTTCATGGTGCAACTGCCCAACGGGTAGAAATGAGTATCGATGGAGAAGTTCTTTTGCGACAAGCGGGTAAAGTGGCGCACCGTATCCAACTCCGAAGTTTGCGGCAGCAACGGCGGGGAGGTGCGCAAAAGTTCCGCGGGAATGTCGTTGCTCTGCGCAGACTCGGGGAATTGTGACGTCGCCGCCCGGCCGGGGCGCGAGCGTTCGAAAATGAGTGCTTCATCCATGGTTAGTGCCCTCCTTTGACCGCTGCGCCCAGGGCGTCCGCGAAACGCGCAAGATCGTCGTCCGTCTTGGTTTCGGTGGTACAGACCAGCAGGCAGCGATCGAGTTCCGGATACCACTCCCCTAAGCCCACCCCGGCGACGATGCCCTGCGCGTCCAGTTCGGCCAGCACCTCAGACACGGGCCGATCCAATTTGAGAACCGCTTCATGGAACGGCAGCCCCCGGAAGGCGGGCGCTATGCCGGCCGCCCCCTCGAGCCGGTCCAGCAGCCGGCGGAGGTTGCCGTGGCACTGGCTGGCGACGTTGGTCAACCCGGTCGGGCCCAGCAAACTCATATATATGGTGGCCGCCGTCACCATCAATCCTTGATTCGTACATATATTAGAGGTCGCCTTGGAGCGGCGAATATGCTGCTCCCGAGCCTGAAGGGTCAGGGTAAACCCCTGTTTTCCCTCTAAATCTAGCGTTCTGCCGGCAATTCGGCCGGGCATTTGCCGGACCAGGGCTTGCTGGCAGGCCAAAAACCCGAAATAGGGGCCGCCTGACGACAGGGGAACGCCGAGGGGCTGGCCCTCGCCGCAGGCGATGTGGCCGCCCTCGGCACCCCATTCGCCCGGCGGCTTCAGCAACGCCATCGCCGTCGGGTTGACGGCGCCGATGACGAGGATGTCCCGCTTCCGCGCCCAATCGGTTAGGCCGTCGGCGTCCTCGAGCACACCGAAGAAATTGGGCTGTGGGATCACCAGGGCGGCAAAATCGTCGTCTTCGATCGCTTCCAACGCGGTTAGCTCGGTGCGCCCCGTCGCCGGATCGAAAGGCACCTCCGTAAGATGAATCCCTTGGGTATGGGTAATCGCGTGAACGACGTCGCGGTAATAGGGGTGCACCGCGCGGGGCATCAGGATCCGTCGCGATCGGGAACGACGGTTGGCACGCACGGCCATGAGCACCGCTTCCGCCAGCGCCGTTGCCCCGTCATAGAGGGAGGCGTTGGAGACATCTAGCCCGAGCAGGCTGGAGATCATGGTTTGGTATTCGTAGATGACTTGCAGCGTGCCTTGGCTAGCTTCCGCTTGATAGGGGGTATACGCGCTATAAAACTCGCCGCGAGTCGTGATTTCCCAGACGGCGGCGGGGATATGGTGTTCATAAGCGCCGGCACCCAAGAAACTGAGCCCGGCCTGATCCTGTGCCGCCCGCTCGTTCATCAAACGGCTGACCTGCATCTCCGTGAGTGCGGCTGGAATGTTGCTGAAACCATCGCAGCGTAGCGCCGCGGGAATCTCGTCGAACAGCGCTTCAATGCTATCGACGCCGATAGCTTTCAACATCTGTTGTTGATCATCCTCGGTATGTGGAATATAGGGCATTGCAATTGTCCTTATTACTCTTCTTCGGAATCTACCAACAGACGCTCATAGTCGTCGGCCGTCAGCAAGTCTTCCAGTTGCTTTGGGTCTTCCGGGCGCAGTCGATAAAGCCAGCCATCGCCATAGGGGTCGTCGTTGACGCGCTCCGGCGAATCCTCGAGCGCCGAATTGATTTCCACCACCTTGCCGGCGAGAGGTGCATACACATCGGAGGCCGCCTTTACCGACTCGACCACGGCGCAGGCATCGCCCGGCGCCAGTTCGGTATCTATCTCCGGCAGTTCGACGAAGACCAGGTCGCCGAGGGCGGTTTGGGCGTGGTCCGTGATGCCGATGACGACGTTGCCGTCGTCGTCTTCACGGACCCACTCATGATCGGAGGTATAACGCAGTTCAGCTGGAATGCTCATAACCGTCTCCCAATTTATAAATCAATTTTCACTTCGCCGTGACGCACGAATGGCGGATTCACGCAGCGAGCCGCCAACAACTTGCCGCGCACCTCGACCTGAATGCTATCCGCGTCCACCGGTAAGCGCGCCAATCCGATAGAACGCTTGAGCGTCGGGCTGAAGGTGCCGCTGGTCACCAGCCCGTCCCCAGCCGACGTGGCCACGCGTTGGCCGGCCCGGAGCACGCCCCGGCCCTCCAGAAGGACGCCGGTTTGGCGCCGCATCGGGCCAGCCTGTTGCTGGCGACGCAGCGCATCCGCACCGACGAAGTCGCGTTCAGCGTCCAACACTAGTGTCCAGCCGAGGCCGCATTCGAGGGGCGAAACCGACTCGTCCATGTCGTTGCCGTAGAGATTCATCCCCGCCTCCAAACGGAGCGTATCGCGCGCACCCAAGCCGCAGGCCGACACGCCGGCACGTGTCAATTCGCGCCACAGGGCCACCGCCTGCGCACCCGGCAGGATGATTTCGAAACCATCCTCCCCGGTGTAGCCGGTACGCGCGACGAACTGACGCCCCAAGCGCGTGGCGGAGAAGATACCGAGTTCGAGTAGTTGCGGCGCGGCCAACTTATCGGCAACCCGCGCCCGGGCCGCCGGGCCTTGCACGGCGATCATCGCCAGCTCCGCGCGTTCCACCAGCTCGATGGCATAGCCCGAGCTATGGGCGGCGAACCAATCGAGGTCTTTTTCCCGCGTGGCCGCGTTGACCACCAATCGATAGTCGCCGTCGGCCAGATAATAGGCAATCAAGTCGTCGAGGAGAACGGGCCGCGCGTGTAGACCTTGCGCGCACCAGCGGCCTCGTAGACGGCGGTCGCCGCCTTCCAGGCATGCTCACGCATCGCCG
>JAHEKG010000210.1 GCA_024638475.1 Rhodospirillales bacterium
CCGATGCCGGGGAAAAATCCGTGAGTTCTCGCGACGGCATGTTGGCTTCCGCCGGGTCGGCGTATTTCCCGGCCTGGGTTGCCACCAGCGATGCGGATCTGCAGTTGGGCCGCCAAGCAATCCTGAGCCGGGATTTCGCCGGGTTGGCCGCCGTCGCGGAGGCCAGCTGTTTGAAAATGCATGGCTTGATGCTGGCGACGGCGCCCGGCCTTTTGTATTGGCAGGGCCCAACGCTTGCATGCCTGCATCGTATTCGCGCGCTCAGCGAAGCCGGGACGGGCGTATTTTTTACCGTCGATGCGGGTCCCCAGGTCAAGGCCGTGTGCGAGCCGGGGGTGGCCGAACGGGTCCGCGAAGTCTTGGCGACGGTACCGGGAGTGACCCGGACCTGGGTGTCGGGATTGGGGGCGGGGGTGCGTTACCTGTGACCACCCGAGTGGTTGCCTCCGCGCCGGGGAAACTGGTGATCCTCGGTGAATACCTCGTGCTGGAGGGCGGGCCTTGCCTCGTCGCGGCCGTGGATCGTCGCGCCCGAGTCGAAGTCCGCCGCGCAAGCGGTGCCGAGGGGCGGCTCGCGGTCTGGATGCCCGCCGCGGAACACCACCGGTTCGTGGCCGGACAGCCGAGCGGCCTCGAGTTGGTGGACCAGGTGCGCGAAGCCCTCGGGCTGACCGCACGGGCTTTCGATGCGGATCTGGATACCCGGGCCTGCTTCGACCCGGGTTCCGGCGAGAAACTGGGGATCGGTTCCAGCGCGGCCCTCAGTTGCGCCCTGTGGGCGGCGCTGCAGGTCTTGTTCCGGCCAACCCTCGCCGACCTGAGCTATCGCGGCCTGGATAAGCTGAGGACAGTCTTGCAAGGTGGCGGGGGCAGCGGTGTGGATTTGGCGGCCAGTTTCGGTGGCGGCCTGCAGCGTTTCGAGCGCGCGCGGCCGGAGGATCAGGCCAGCGTCGAGGCCATGATATGGCCGGACACACTCAGCTTTAGCGCCGTTTTTGCCGGGCATGGCGCCGTGACCAAAGACTTTATCCGGGCCTACCAGACCTGGCGACAGCGGCCTGACCGGCCCCGCAGCGGGCTGCGCGCGGCCCTGCGGGAGACGGCCGCAGCGGGCTGCGCAGCCGCGGCGGCGGGCGATGCGGGCGAGTTGCTCGGCGCTTTGGACCGCTATGGTGTGCTGATGGGACAGCTCGGTGAGGCTATAGGCAAGGCGGTGGTCACCCCGGCCCATGCCCGCTTGGCGGAGGTCGCCCGAGACCTGGGCGGGGCCTATAAACCCAGCGGTGCGGGGGGCGGTGATGTCGGGATTGCGGGTTTTACCGACAGCCGAGCCCTGTTAGCCTTCAAGCAAGCGGTGGCCGCTCAAGGCCTTGCTATCCCGGAACTGACCATTGAGCCCCGGGGTCTTACCGTAGAGCAACAGGAAAGCTGATGGCAGACCGATCGCGAATACCGCGGTTTTACAAACTGAGTGTGAGCGATCGGGTGAAGGCCGTGCGCGATCGCGGCCTCATTTCCGATGCCGACTTTCAAGAGTTGGCCAGCGGGCGTCACACGCTCGATACGGGCGCCGCCGACAAGATGATCGAGAATGTCGTCGGCGTCATGGGTCTGCCCATGGGCCTGGCGCTCAACTTTCTCATCAATGCCAAACCCTACGTTGTGCCATTGGTCGTCGAAGAGCCCTCGATCGTTGCCGCGCTCAGTTCCGCCGCCAAATTAGTGCGCGAATGCGGCGGGTTCGAGGCGAGCGCCACCGATCCAGTGTTAATGGGCCAGATTCAGGTCGTTGATGTTCCCGATATCAACCAAGCGAAGCAGGCGATCCTCGACCGCAAACAAGAAGTAATTAACCTGGCTAACAGTTTCCATCCGCGCATGGTCGCCCGTGGCGGCGGTGCGCTCGATCTTGAAGTCTGTGTGCATCCGTTGCCCTCCAAGGATGCACAAATGCTGGTGGTGCATTTGTTTGTCGATACCCGCAATGCCATGGGCGCTAATCTGGTCAATGGTATGTGCGAGGGTGTCGCCTCGTTGATCGAGACAATTAGCGGCGGGCACGTGTTTCTGCGCATTCTGTCGAACCTAACGGATCGCGCGCTGGCGCGGGCGGCGGTGCGGATTCCCGTGGAGTTGTTGGCCGCCAAGGGTTATAGCGGCGAACAGGTCCGCGACGGCGTGGTTGTGGCGAGCGATTTTGCGCACGTGGACCCGTATCGGGCCGCGACGCACAATAAGGGCATCATGAACGGCATCGATCCGGTCGCGATCGCCACGGGCAATGATTGGCGTGCGATCGAAGCGGGCGCCCATGCCTATGCGGCGCGTACCGGGCGTTACAGTTCGCTGACGCGTTGGTGGGCGGACGCCGATGGCAGTTTATGCGGTGACATCGAGTTGCCAATCAAAGTCGGCATCGTGGGCGGTCCGCTGCAGTCCAACCCGACGGTGGCGCTGAACCTAAGGCTACTCGGCGTGGAGACAGCCACGGAGTTGGCGCAAGTCATGGCGGCTGTCGGGTTGGCACAGAACTTCGCTGCCATTCGGGCTTTGGCCACTGATGGCATTCAGCAGGGTCACATGACCCTGCATGCCCGCAGCGTCGTCACGGCCGCCGATACCCCGAACGAAATATTCGACGAAGTGCTCGAGCGGCTCGTGCAAAGCGGCGACATCAAGATCTGGAAAGCGAAAGAGATCGCACTGGAAGTGGCGAGTGAACAGCCGCCAGCGCAACCCGTGGCGCGGGCCGGATCGGAGACCATGGGGACGGGTTACGGCAAGGTGGTGTTGTTGGGCGAGCATGCCGTCGTCTATGGCCGGCATGCGATTGCCGCCCCCATCCCGATGACGGTGCGGGCCCTGGTCGAAGATTGCGATTCCGGCGTCCACTTGATCATTCCTCGTTGGGGGGTGGAATACCAATTACCGAAAGCGAGCGAGCGAAGCCGATCTTTCGAGCGCTCGGCCGGCGTCATCTTCGATCAATTAGGATTGGCGAATACCGCCATGCGCATAGAGGTGTTTCCGGACGTGCCGCGCGGCATGGGCCTGGGCGGATCGGCCGCGTTGGCGGTCGCCATCGTGCGGGCGTTGGACAAGCACTTCCGCCTCGAGCTATCCGACGATGACGTTAATCGGTTGGCGTTCGAGTCCGAGAAGGTGGCCCACGGTAACCCTAGCGGGATCGACAATACGGTCGCGTGTTACGGGCGCCCTATCGTGTTTCGCCCCGGGGAGCCGCCCCTGTTGGAACCCTTGAACATCCCCGAACCCATTCAGGCCGTGGTGGCCATGACGGGTCTAGAGGGGCTTACGGCGAAGACGGTGGGACGGGTGCGCGATGCTTGGCGGGTCAATCCCAAGTTATACGAACGGATTTTCGATGAAATCGACGCCATCGTGCTCCGCGGTATCGAAGCCATTCAAGACCAGGACGTGCCGCGCTTGGGCGAATTGATGAATGTTTGTCATGGGCTCTTGAATGCGCTGCAAGTTTCCACGCCGGAACTGGAGCGCCTCGTTGCCCTGGCTCGCGAACATGGGGCATTGGGGGCGAAACTAACCGGCGGGGGCGGCGGCGGTTCGATTATCGCGGTGGGTCGCGATGCGCAAGCGCTGGCTCAGGCGATTCGTGGCGAAGGCTATCAGGCGTTCCCGATCACCATTGGAGGCGCGTTAGATGCACCGTAACGAGATCGTTTCCAGCACGAGCGAAGAGTTGATTCTGGTGGACGAGGAGGACCGCGAAATCGGTGGTCGTACAAAGGGCGAATGCCACCAAGGCGATGGGATATTACATCGTGCGTTTTCCATATTCATATTCAACGAGCAGAACGAATTATTGCTGCAGCAGCGTTCCAGCGACAAGTTGCTGTGGCCGGGCTATTGGTCGAACACCTGCTGTAGTCATCCTCGTCGCGGCGAGAGCATGGAGCAGGCTGTCAACCGGCGGCTATTTCAGGAGCTCGGGTTCGAAGCCCCACTGACTTTTCTATATAAGTTCAAATATCATGCGCAGTACGGTGCGGTAGGTTCGGAGCATGAATATTGTTGGGTCTACCACGGCCGCTATGCCGGGCCCGTTGACGCCAACGTCAATGAGATTAAGGCTTGGCGTTTCGTTTCGCCCGAGGCGTTAAATACCGAATTGCAGGCTAATCCGGAGCGGTTTACGCCCTGGTTCAAGATGGAGTGGTCGCACCTGAAAACAAACTTTCTGGGCGAGATACTGGAGTAATTTAAGGGATCTATCCATGGGTGCTGCGTTGTTACAGGCTTACCGAGTAGGCCGTTTCATCATCGAGCAAAAGCTGAAGGGTAACCATCGTTATCCGTTAGTGCTGATGCTCGAGCCCCTGTTCCAGTGCAATTTGGCCTGCGCCGGTTGCGGCAAGATCGATTACCCCGATGACATTCTGAAACAGCGAATGAGTGTCGAGGATGCACTGCGCGCCGTCGATGAATGTGATGCACCTGTAGTTTCCATTCCGGGCGGTGAACCACTAATTCACAAAGAACTACCGCAAATCGTCGAGGGCATTATTGCCCGCAAGAAGTTTGTTTACCTGTGTACCAACGCGATTCTCCTCAAAGCGCGTTTGGGCGACTATACGCCTTCGCCTTACCTGACTTTTTCGATTCATTTGGATGGGGATCGGGCTACCCACGATGAGTCGGTCTGCCGCGATGGCATCTTTGACAAGGCCGTGGAGGCTATTCATGAAGCCCGTGCGCGGGGTTTTCGAGTCACCATCAACACGACCCTTTTTAACGGCGCGAACGCCAACCAAGTTGCCGATTTTTTCGACTACGCAACGGGCCTAGGAGTCGAGGGCATCACGGTCTCGCCGGGCTACAGTTATGAACATGCGCCCCGTCAGGATGTGTTCATGGGGCGGCGCCAGAGCAAGGAGTTGTTTCGCAGTATCTTCAGTCTGGGGCGCAAACGCGGCAGTCGTTGGCGCTTCAACCAATCGAGCATGTTTTTGGACTTTCTCGCCGGCAATCAGTCTTATCAGTGCACGCCGTGGAGCAATCCAACCTACAATGTTTTCGGTTGGCAAAAGCCATGCTACTTGCTCGTCGACGACGGCTATGCCCGCAGCTACGATGAGTTGATGGAAACCACGCGGTGGGACCAGTACGGCACCGGCCGCAATCCCAAGTGCGACAACTGCATGGCCCATTGCGGTTACGAGGGTACGGCTGTTGAGGATACATTTGCGCACCCGTTACGCGCCCTATCGGTGTTTCTCTTCGGTCCTAAATTGGAGGGGCCGCTGGCGCCCGAACTACCCGTGACGCACAACGGCATCGTTCCGGGCGCACTCACCCGAGACGCCCGAGTTTCCGTGGATGACGTTCGTCAGACCATCCCGCGCCGAGACTAGGCCGCGGCGCCGCCTAGGCGCGCTGCCGGGCTGGGTCGCGGCCGGCTTGCTGGCGGCGTTCTCGAGTGGCGTCCTACCCGCCGTTGCTGCGAACGACGCCGGGACCACCGTGGCCAAACTTCACGCTGGGTTGTTGGCGGCGGCAGAGCGCCGCGAAGATCCGTTTACGGAACGCTATGCGGCGTTGGCGCCGTTGATCATGGCGACTCACGATCTCGATTACATCGGCCAGATCACTATCCGCCGGGAGTGGCGGAATCTGACGGCGCAACAGCAGGCTGACTTCGGCGAGGGTTTTCGCCGTTTAGCCATCGCCAACTATGTGGCTCGCTTCGGGGGATTGCAAAACGCCCGTTTCGAGATTGTCGGTAACGAGGTATTGCCGCAGGGGCGGCAGCAGGTGTCCGCAATCTTGCAGCCGGCGGGCGGCGAGCCGGTGACCCTCAATTACGTCTTGCACGAAATCGATACCGGTGAGTGGAAGGTGATTAATGTGGTCGCCAGCGGAGTCAGCGACTTGGCACTCAAGCGCGCGGAATTTCAGCGCGTGATTCAAGACGGTGACTTCGCCGGTTTGCTCGAGCACCTACACACACAAAGCGAGCGCCTCGCCGAACCCTAATGGGGACATTCCCCATTAGCTGCACTAGCTGATAACAAAAAATGGGGAATGTCCCCATTAGCTATTAGCTGACGTAGCGGTAGTACTCGATACCCTGATCGGCGTAACCGCGTTGTACACTTG
>JAHEKG010000015.1:0-20495 GCA_024638475.1 Rhodospirillales bacterium
TGCCCCTCCATGGGTTGCGCCAAACCGGCCAACGCCCTCAATAGGCTGGTCTTGCCTGCGCCGTTGGGGCCCCGCACCACGGCCAACCCGCCCTGCCCAAGGCTGAAATTGAGATTCCGGAATAGGCGTCGCTCGCCCCGCTGTAATCCGAGGGATTGGACTTGTAACAAAGGCTGGGTCAATGCGTCGAAGCCCGTGGCTTTTCCCGCGTCGGGAACAGCAGGCATTCTCGCCGGGCCGGGGGGATTTGCAACATTGGGGGTCTCATTGCGCCGATAAAACTGGGTGGGGAGGAGTCCACGCAAAACCGTAGCGAGAGTAGTTTACATAAGCAGAGCCTTTGTCTAGACTAGCTTTACTAGTCAGGTTATCCCTAGAAAAAAACTCTAACACCATAAAATACCTGAAAAAATGCAACTTACGGACCATATCGAGCAGCTGAAGCAGACCCCGCGCAAGCGATTTTGGCTGGGACCGGCGCAGCAACGCGCTTTGGCTTTTCTGGACGACCCGGCCCGCGGTCCACACCGCGCCCTCCTCGCCCCCCGCCGAGCCGGAAAAACCGCCTTGGTCGCGGAATGGCTCAGCCATCGTGACGCGACTACGATCGTCCTGCTGGGAACCGCAGCCACCGCCGACAACCCGGCGGTCTTCCTGCACGGGTTCCTCTCGAGTGTAGGCTTGGGCGAATCGGGGACGACCGAAGTCGAGCGCCGCAACCTGTTGTCCGTGTTTATACAGCATCAATTGGGACGTGGTCGCCGGGTAGTACTCATCGTGGACGATGCTGAGCAACTCCATACGAATCTGAAACTCGAATTGGAGCGGCTCCTCGGCCTGTCCGACTTACCGCGCTTCGAAACGCTGCTCATCGGCCAAGCGGAGCTGGGGCCGAAACTACTGGAAATGAAGCCAGGCATTCATATCCATGGTATGCCCGCCCTGCGTCCGGACTTCGCCTGCAGCTACCTGCGTTCCCGTCTCGATCTAGACAGTCAGCCCAACCAATTGCCGTTCACGCCGGTGGCCGCGCAGGCACTGGCCCGGCAGGCCGGGGGCTCAATGGAGCGGCTCGATCAACTGGCCCTGCAAGCCCTAGAGAGAGCCCTCGCAGACAACACGACCAAGGTCGGCGTGCGCCTAGTGCAGGAAGTACTGGAAAACGAACATCGTGAAAAGCAACCCGAACGGCCCATGGCCGGTCAGCTGTTGTTGAGCCGGGACGGTGAACTGATTCGAGAAATCCCACTCACGGAACGGGTGTTGCTCGGGCGCAGCGAACACAACGACGTGGAACTACGCGATCCCGCCATCAGCCGCCACCATGCCATGCTCGTCGGGACCCCCGCGGGCCACTACGTCGTCGATCTCAACAGCGCCAACGGGATCGCCATCAATAGTCACAGTTGCCGGCACGGCGCATTAACGGACGGCGACGTGATCGGCATCGGCCCTTACCGAATCAAAGTCATCCTGCGCGCCGCGACCGCCACCGGCGACCCATTGCCGGGCAACCAATCGCTTGCCGACACGGGCATCATGCTCGCGGCAAAACCATCGCCGGACCTCCGCCGCGTCAAATAAGCAACCCCGTTCGAGCCCCGAGCCAGCGTGCCATTTCGGCCGGATCCGGCATTGCCGCTTGGAACGCTGCCGCCATGCAACCGCGGTGCAATTGTAATATTATCCTGACGCCGGATTCGTCGGCCCCAGGGGAAATCATTGGCCAATTACATTAGCAAGATCTTCGGCGCGTCCCCCGTGGCGCCTCTGCAAGACCACATGGACACCTGCTACAAGGCGGCTAAAGAACTCGTCACGATGTTCCAGCACGTCATCGAAGACAACTGGGAGCAGGCGGCCGAGTCAAGGGAAAAAATCGTGACGTTGGAGCAGGATGCCGATGAGGTCAAAAAGCAGATTCGGGCGCAGCTACCCAAGAACTTTTTCATGCCCGTGGCGCGGGAAGATCTGCTGAACTTGCTGTGGGCTCAGGACCAGATTGCCAACAAGGCGCGGGACGTGTCCGGCCTCGTCTATGGCCGCCACATGAGTATTCCCGCTGGCATCAAGGACGATTTTCTCGCCTATGTTTCACGCAATGCCGACGCGGCCAAGAAGGCACGCAAGAGCGTGAGGGAACTCGACGAACTCTATGAAACCGGTTTCCGCGGTGCCGAGGCCGACTTCGTCGCGGCATTGGTCGAGGAACTCGATGAGATCGAAAACGACACGGACGAAATGCAGGCGAAGGTTCGAGCCGGGTTGTTTGCCATCGAGAAAGATCTTCCGCCGGTTGACGTCATGTTCCTTTACCAGGTCATTCATTTGACCGGCGAGGTCGGCGATATGGCCGAACGAATCGGCCGACGTCTCGAATTGCTGCTAGCTCGCTGAGACTCCACTAATGCCTAATGAATTGCTGTATCTGGCATTGGCCGCCCTATTCGGTTTGTTCATGGCTTGGGGTATCGGCGCCAATGATGTCGCCAATGCCATGGCGACCTCGGTTGGTTCACGGGCGATCACCGTCAAGCAAGCATTAATTGTGGCGGGCGTTTTCGAGTTCGCCGGAGCGGTACTGGCAGGCGGCGAAGTCACCGCGACCATCCGCAAGGGTATCGTCGACCAGTCGTTGCTCGTCGATACACCGGAACTGTTGATATTCGGGATGCTTGCCTCATTGCTTGCGGCGGGCACATGGTTGCTCATCGCCTCGCGGCGAGGCTGGCCCGTGTCGACGACGCACTCGATCGTCGGTGCGATTATCGGGTTCGCGGTCGTCGGCATCGGCATGGAATCCGTCGAGTGGAACAAGGTGGTGGGCATCGTCGCGAGTTGGGTGGCCTCACCGCTCATCGCCGGCGTCTTCGCCTTCCTGATATTTAGTTCGGTTCAATGGCTAATTCTATCGCGGCCCGACCCGTTGGAGCGCGCGCGGCTATACGTTCCGTTCTATATTTTCTTGACGGTTTTTATGCTGAGCCTCGTCACGATGTTCAAGGGTTTGAAACACGTGGGGTTGACGCTGACGCTCGTTGAAAGTTATCTGGTTTCGGCCGCATGCGGGGTCCTGGTCGCCGGTATCGGGCGGTTTTTCATCATGCGCATCAAGCCGGATCGAAGGGCCGAAAAAGAGTTTCATTTTTTTACGGTCGAGCGGGTATTCGCCGTGCTTATGGTGGTGACCGCCTGCGGGATGGCCTTCGCCCATGGTTCCAATGACGTGGCCAACGCCATCGGTCCCGTCGCAGCGGTCATAAGCGTCGCCCGAGACGGTCTCGTGGGGCAGCAGGCCCCCGTGTCGATTTGGGTACTGTTGCTGGGCGGCATGGGCATCGTCGTGGGTCTGGCGACGTTCGGGCGGCATGTCATCGCGACGGTGGGCCGCAAGATCACTCACCTGACACCCAGCCGCGGGTTCGCCGCCGAGTTGGCCGCGGCGACGACGATCGTGATCGCCTCCGGCACCGGCATTCCAATATCGACGACGCACACCCTCGTGGGGGCCGTCCTCGGCGTGGGCATGGCGCGAGGCATCTCCGCCATCGATCTGCGCGTGGTCGGTAGGATTTTCGCGTCCTGGGCGATCACCATACCGGCGGGCGCTACCTTGTCGATCATCTTTTACTTTATTTTGAAGGCTCTACTCGGCTCAACGTAAGCAGCCAAACGCGGATCGGCGTCAAGAATCCGGCAAGGAGCCGCAATGGGGGCAACGCCGCTCGGCGGCCGCCGGTTGGTTCGAGACGAAGGTTTCTTCCGCGGACAAGATGCGCGCAGCCGTCACCGGATCGAGCCCCAGTTTCTCGCGCAGGCGTTCGAGCTCGAGGGCCTCGTCGGGGCTCAATTCTCCGTCTTCGTAAGCTTCATCGACCTTGCGGTGATAGGTGGTCGATCGAACCCGTAGCTGCTCCGTAAAGGCCGACGCAAGAATGCCCGCCGGCAAGGCCACCATGCCCACGCCGATCACGGTAATCATGGCACCGAAGACCTTCCCGCCCACGGTAATGGGCGTGACGTCCCCGTAACCGACGGTGGTGAGGGTTGCGAAGGCCCACCACATGGAAGCGGGAATGCTAGAGAACGCTTTCGGTTGCGCGGATTCCTCGAAGTAGTACATGCCGGTTGCGGCGAGCAGCATCACGACCATGAGAATGAAAAACGCCGCGGCGAAGGACCGGGCGTTTTCCCGCAGCGCTTGGCTCAGGGTTTCGAAGGCGGCCGAGTAGCGCGTCAGCTTGAATACGCGCAACAGCCGCAGGATGCGGAGGAAGCGCATGTCGGCGGGGCCGATCAATCCGCTCATCATCAAATAAAACGGCAGGATGGCCAGCAGATCGATGATCGCGGAAGGCGACAGCATACTTTTGAATCGAATACGGGCCGCGGCGTAACCTCGCAGCGGTTGTTCCGTCCCCTCTACGGCAGACCAAATTCGCAGCAGGTATTCCACCGAGAATACCCCTACGGTAAATACCTCGAACCAAAAAAATAGTCTCCCGTAGTCGTCGTACAGGCTGTCGATCGACTCGAGCACGATAGCCACCACGCTCAAACTGATGAGGACCATCAGCACGCCGTCCACCAGCAGGCTCTGCCGATCGCCGGATTCCGCGCGTTCGAGGATTTCATAGGTGCGTCGGCGGATCCTCGCGCTGCCCGTCAGCCGAAACGACCGGACGAGTTCCGGGGTATCGGTTGGGGAAATGGGCAATAGGGACATGGACCGACAACTCAAAGTTCGATACGTCGATTTATCGGCTTGCCGCGCGGCTTCTTTAACCGCAAATGGTGACCACCGTGGATACCGCACTTGCCTGTGAGCATGTCTTTGGAGGGAATAAAGCGGACCGCAGGGAGCCATCCCTCCAAAGACATGCTCACAGGCAAGAGCGGCATCCGCTACCATCCGGGCTGGGCTCGTAACCACTAACAACCAGAGGCAAGATGATCCCGTTCTCCGTACTCGACTTGTGCCCGGTACCGAAGGGCAGCACCCCGGCCGTGGCGTTGCAAAATACCTTGCAGCTCGCGCAGACGGCGGACCGCCTGGGCTATACCCGCTATTGGTTGGCCGAGCATCACAACATGCCCGGCATCGCCAGCGCCGCAACCTCGATTCTCATCGGGCATGTGGCCGGCGGCACGCAGCGCATTCGGGTGGGCTCCGGCGGCATCATGTTGCCGAACCATTCGCCGCTCGTCATCGCGGAACAGTTCGGTACCCTCGCCTCGCTATTTCCCGGCCGCATTGATTTAGGTTTGGGTCGCGCCCCAGGGACGGACATGATGACGGCGCGCGCGTTGCGGCGGGACAAGGTGGAAAGCCCCGATCAATTTCCCAGGGATGTGCAAGAGCTGCAGTATCTGTTCGCGGAGCCGGAACCCGGGCAACCCATTCGCGCCGTCCCCGGTGCCGGCCTCGAGGTCCCCCTCTGGCTGCTGGGGTCCAGCCTGTTCAGTGCCCAGCTGGCCGCCATACTCGGATTACCGTTCGCCTTTGCCTCGCACTTCGCACCCGACCTGATGCGCCAGGCCCTGGACGTTTATCGGCAACGTTTCGAGCCGTCCGCCCAATTGGACCGACCCTATGCGATGTTGGCGGCGAACGTGTTGGTCGCGGACAGCGATGCGGAAGCCCGGCGTCAATTCACGTCGACGCAGCAGGGATTCATCAACCTCCGGCGCGGCATGCCGGGACAGGTCCAGCCGCCCATCGACGACATCGAGGCGTTCTGGACGCCGGCGGAAAAAGCGATGGTAGAACGTGCCCTCGCCGTCGCCTTTGTGGGATCGGCAAGCACGGTCGCCGCCGGCCTCAGCGAGTTCATCGCCACGGAGGAACCGGACGAACTCATCGTGACGGTGAACATCTTCGACCAGGCCGCGCGGGTGCGCTCCATCGAGCTGGTCGCGGAGCATTCCAAATCTATGAGGTTTTCGAGAAAAGTATCTTAAATTATTGTTTTTAATTGCTAATAACGGGAGGGGATTACGCTACTGCCCGGGGCCGGAATCGAACCGGCACGCCATTGCTGGCAACGGATTTTAAGTCCGTAGCGTCTACCAATTCCGCCACCCGGGCATCGGGATCGTGGAGGCCAGGCCCGGAATCGAACCGAGGTCCGCGGCTTTGCAGGCCGCTGCATAACCACTCTGCCACCTGGCCGGTGTGTCACCGTTCCTCGCCCGAAACGGCGCCGGAAATGTATCACAGCAACCCGCTAATTGCTTGGCGGGCCCCTTACTTGGGCAGCGCGAAGGCGATCACGTGATCGGAGCTGCCGGTGCCGATTCTGCCAGTGCCGCCCGCGGCGATGACGACGTATTGACGGCCGTCCTCGCCTTGATAGGTCATGGGCATCGCCGTGGCGGTAATGGGCAAATCCGCCTGCCACAGCTCGTCACCCGTCTCGATGTCCAGGGCGCGAATTTTTTCGTCCAGCGTCGCGGCCACGAATATCAATCCGCCCCCGGTTAGGATCGGGCCGCCGACGTTCGGCGAACCCCAGCCGAAGGACTTGGGCACGGTAATCCCGAAACGCTTGATCTGGCCTAGCGGGATCTGCCAAACCAGGTTCCCGGAGTCCATGTCGATGGCGGAAAGCGTGCCCCACGGCGGCGGGGTGCACGGGATGCCCAGCGGCGACATGAAAATTTCGCCCTCCGTTCGATACGGAGTGCCTTCCAGCGGCCGCGTCAGGTAGTCCGGGGGCGCGTCGGACTCGGTGTCCTTGGGTAAGAACTTCAGGCGCGTCGCCAGATTCTCGGCCTTGATGATCAGCAGGTTGCGCTTAGCATCGAAGGCCGCCCCGCCCCAGTTGCCCCCGCCCAGGGCCGAGGGAAACAACAGCGTGCCCTGGGTACTGGGCGGCGTATACATCCCTTCGTAGCGCATCTTGTCGAACTCGGCTCGGCACCAGGCGCGGTCGAGTGGCGTAATGCCGAACAGTGAATCCCGCTCCAGCAGCTGCCCGGAAAAGGCCGCGATTCCCGGCGAGATCGGTTGGGTCGGCGCGGCCACTTCATCCGGCAAATCCGAGGCCGGGACGTCCATTTCCTCAATGGGAAATATCGGCTCACCCGTCAACCGGTCGAACACGTAGAGATAGCCCATTTTGGTTTGCTGAATGGCCACGTCGCGCGGCGCGCCGTCTTTACGGATGGTCACGAGCAGCGCGTGGCCGGGCAGATCGTAGTCGAACAGATCATGGCGCACGGTTTGAAACGACCAGGCGATTTCACCCGTGAGTGCATTCAAGGCCACAACGGCATCCGATAAGGGGATATCGAACAGCCGGCCGCCACCGTAGTAGTCCGTCGAGGGGCTGGTGGTCGGCAGGAACACGAGGCCGTTGGCGGCATCGCCGCTCATGGTCGTCCACACGTTTGCTGCGCCCGTCTTGTCACGGAGGCCCTCCGGGATGGGATTGAAGGTCCAGAGCAATTCCCCGCTGCGCACGTCGAAGCCGCGCACGACACCGTCGGCGGCATTGGTTAAGCCGTCGTTGGAGCCGGAAGGGGCGACGACGACGTCACCGATCACCAGCGGTGGCGAGCCGGCGCCGCGGAAGCCCTCACCGTACGCCTCGAAGTCATACTGAGACACATAGCCTGGATGGCCCTTGCCCGCACCAAAGTCCGCGCAAGCCCGGCCCGTATCGGCGTCGATGGCGTAAACATGGCCCAGCCCGGAGGTTCTGAACACCCGGCGCGCGCAAGCACCTTCATCCTCGCTGGCCCAATACGCCACCCCCCGGCAGGTCGACGGGCGGCGCTCCTCGTCCGTAACCGGCTTGCCGCCGGGCGATTGCGAGCTATGCGGATCGAATACCCAGCGTTCCTCACCGGTCACCGGGTCCAGGGCGAACACCCGGTTCATCGGGGTGCAGTAGTACAGCAAACCGTTGGCGTGGATGGGGGTGACCTGGAAAGACGTCGTGTCGGCAATAAAGTCGCCGGAGCGGTGCACCCAGGCGCGTTCGAGCCCGGCCACGTTGGCAGGCGTCAGCTGCGCCAACGGTGAGTACTGGCTACCTTCGATGTCGTTGGCGAAGGAAGGCCAATCGTCGGCTACCGCCGTGCCCACCGCCACAATCCATCCCAACACTGCCACGATCCCACCACGCCGTTTCATCTGGTTGTCCCCTGCTCCCCGATTCCAATCAGTATAATGCGCCCGACCCGCGGAGCATGAATCCTCTGCGGGGCCGTCTCACGCCCTAACCCTGCTCGACCTAGGAACCCTATGCAACGCGTCTTGATCCTCTGCGGCGGCCAATCCGATGAACACGAGATTTCGTTGATATCCGCGCACGGCGTGTTGGCGGCCCTCGATCGCAGACGATACCTGCCCCTCGTCGTGGGCATCAGCAAGACCGGCCGCTGGCACTTCTGCGATCCGGAGCGCTTCACGCTCGGGGCGGTGCGCGCCGACGAGATTCGGCTCGACGAGACGGCGCCCGAGGCATTACTGAGCCCGGCCGCGGCGGCCAACCGCGGCAGGCTGATCGTCGACGGTGAAGCGCAGGATTTCGATGTCGTGTTTCCCATCCTCCACGGCCCTAATGGTGAGGACGGCACCATTCAGGGGCTATGCGAAATCCTCGGGGTCCCCTATGTGGGTGCCGATGTCGCGGCGTCGGCCAACTGCATGGACAAAGAACGCACCAAGACCCTGGCCGCCGGGGCGGGCATCCCCGTCGCGCCGTGGGTGACATTAACGGCGATCGACCAGCTCGACGGCCAGCGCGAGGCCATTGAAAAGCTAGCGCTCCCCTGGTTCGTCAAACCCGCCCGCGCCGGCTCGTCCGTCGGCGTGCACCGGATAGAACAGTGGGACGGCTTAGCCGCCGCGCTCGAAGATGCGCTACGCTTCGATGACAAAGTGCTCATCGAACAAGGCCTTAGCGGCCGCGAGCTGGAATGCGCGGTTTTGGGTTTGCACCGCAGCCCCGAAGTGTCGTTACCGGGGGAAATCATCGTTTCACCCGCAGCTGAGTTTTACTCCTACGACGCCAAATACTTGCTCGCCGACGCCGCCAGGACCGAAGCGCCGGCGAGGCTGTCCGTGGAAGAAACCCATGCCGTGCAAACCCTGGCGGCCGACGCGGTTCGATGCCTGGAGGTGGATGGCATGGCCCGGGTCGACATGTTCCTCACCGCGACGGGCGTGGTCCTCAACGAGGTCAATACGATCCCCGGGTTTACGCCCATCAGCATGTACCCGCAGATGTGGGCGGCATCCGGCCTGGCTTATGATCGACTCATTAGCCGCTTGTTGGAATTGGCTTTCGAAAGGTAATGATATGGCTCGAGCTGGTGCAAACATGATTTCGGCCGCGGCTGCCTTGCAAAGGCTGCGCGAAGGCAATGCAGCCTTCGTCGCAGGCAGCTCCGGTCTCAATCCACGTAATCGGCCGACGCCGACATCGACGGCACAGACGCCCTTCGCCATCATTCTAGGTTGCTCCGACTCGCGAGTTCCGGCGGAAATCGTCTTCGGCCAGGGCTTGGGCGATCTGTTCGTCATTCGCGTGGCCGGCAACATCGTCGCACCGTCGTTAGTGGGCAGCGTCGAGTTCGCGGCCGCAAATTTCGGCACGCGCTTGGTGGTAGTGCTCGGCCACACTCACTGCGGCGCCGTGCAAGCAACGCTCGACGAGCTCGAGGAGCCGGCGGCCGATCGGTCGCCCAATCTGGCGGCCATTGTCGAGCGCATCCGCCCAGCTGTCGAACCCGTGTTGGCCGAACACCATGATGCCGAGCCGGATGTCTTGGTTCGCGCTGCCGTGCGCGCCAACATCCGTACCTCCGTCGACCAACTTCGGCACGGTTCGAACATCCTCGCCAATCTGGTCGAACATCACGATTTGGCCATCGTCGGCGCGGAATATAGCCTCGATACGGGGCTGGTCGAGTTTTTCGATGACCTATGAAACGACCGCCGGTCGCGTATTATTGGCCGGCAAACCATTCAAACGATAACGCGTTAGAGGTGTCCATGAAATTGTTGACGACAGGCGTTCGCGCCCTGGTGTTTTCTGTGTTGGTCCTGCCCTTCGCTGTGAAGGCCGAACCCGCCGATGGGGACGTGCTGGTCTTCGGCGGCACGGGCCAACTCGGCTCCGAGGTGGTCAAGGCCCTGGTAGCCGCCGATCATTCCGTCACCGTCTTCGCCCGGCCCTCTTCGAACCGCGTGCGGCTCAAGGGCCTGCCCGTATCCTATGTGCTCGGCGACGTGCTGAAGGAAGCGGATGTGGAAGCGGCCTTCAAGGCCGCGAAGTTCCGCGTCGCCATTGATGCACTAGCCCGCGGCGGCACTCCCGTCAGTTTCTATGCCGTGAGCGGACGCTACCTCGCGAAATGGGCTGCCGCCACCGGCGTCAAACAGGTCATCCTGCACGGCTCCGTGGGCGCCGGTGACAGCATGGCGACCTACCCGGCCGCGCGCCGCGGCGCCATGAAGGAAACCATGGCGGCCAAGACCGCGGCCGAAAACGCATTGATCGACAGCGGGGTCAATTACACGATCATTCGCAACGCCCGCCTGCCGCGCCACGGCACGCCGGCGACGGGCAAGGCCCGGCTGTACAGGGACCAACGGGTGTTCGGCGCCGTCACTCGGGAAGACCTGGGGCCGCTCACCGCCGAGTGCGTGGACAACCCCCGCTGCCTGAACAAGATTTTCCACGCAGCCGACGCATCCATGCCCGGCTTTAGGATCGGTCTCGGGGCAGACTGAGCTTCTAGTTGTGTCGAGCGGGAAACCCAGCGCGCTAGCCGCGGCCAAAAAAGGGCCTTAGGCCCGGCAGCGCGATGAACCACCCCGACTCAAACCCAACCCCACACGCGTTAACCTGGCGCGCAGCGAATACCAGAAGGCCCCTCATTAGAGGGGCCTTCTGGTATTTGGAGCGGGAAACCAGGTTCGAACTGGCGACCTCAACCTTGGCAAGGTTGCGCTCTACCAACTGAGCTATTCCCGCCGGGACGGGCAATTCTAATGCAGTCGCGGCCTAGCGGGAAGCCCCAACCCTTAAGTTAGGATGCCTCGTTATCGCCGGCGCGGTCCGGCTCCGGGATCGTGTGACCCATGAGCAGCGGCCAGGCCGCTCGCAGGTAATCGAACATCGACCACAAAGTAATCCCGGCGGCGGCGATAAGTAAGGCCACGCCTATTTCGTAGGTCGGGAGACTGAACAGCCGGTGCTCGTAGAGCATGAGGCCGATACCGATCATTTGCATGGTCGTCTTCCACTTCCCAAAGAAGCTCACCGCCACGTGGGCCCGGGCGCCCAATTCGGACATCCACTCGCGCAACGCGGAAACGGTAATTTCCCGGCCGATGATGATCGCCGCCATCACGGTCAGCACCAGTTCGGGGTCGCTCTGCACCAAAATCACCAGCGCGGTGGTCACCATGAGTTTGTCGGCGACGGGGTCGAGGAAAGCACCAAACGGGGACGTCTGCCCGAGCCGGCGCGCGAGATAACCGTCCAGCCAGTCGGTCACCCCCGCCAGGGCGAACAAGACGGCGGCGGCCGGCCGCGCCCACTCCACCGGCAGGTAGAAAAAAAACGCGACCAGCGGAATCGCCACGATACGAAACAGGGTCAGGGAATTGGGTAGGTTGAGAACCATGACGTTAAGCGTCCGAGTGGAAACGCTCGTAGATGCTCATAGCCAGGCGCTTAGAGATCCCCTTCACCCGGCATAAATCATCCACGCCCGCCCGCGACAAGGCTTGGAGTCCGCCGAATTGGCGCAACAGCTCGCGGCGGCGTTTGGGGCCCAGGCCGGGAATCGCCTCCAACGGCGAGGTGCCTTGGCGTTTCTTGCGGCGCTGGCGATGACCGCTGATGGCGAACCGGTGCGCCTCATCTCGAATCTGTTGGATCAAGTGCAAGGCGGGCGAGTTTGCGGGCAACTTGGCTCGAGTCGCGTCCGCGCCGATAAACAGCTGTTCCCTGCCCGGCTTGCGGCCCTCTCCTTTGGCTACCCCGACCACGCTGACCCCCTCGACCTGCAACTCATTCAATACTTCCAGGGCCCGGCCGAGCTGCCCCCGGCCGCCATCGATCAATAATACATCGGGTAGCACGCCTTCACCCTTGGCCAACCGAGTGTAACGCCTACTGAGGGCCTGATGCATGGCGGCATAATCATCGCCGGGCTCCAGCCCCTGGATATTGAAGCGGCGATAGTCGGCCTTCAACGGACCCTCGCTCCCAAACACGACGCACGCCGCCACCGTCAAATCGCCGCCGGTATGGCTGACGTCGAAACACTCCAGGCGGCTAGGCCGCTCGGCCAGATTGAGCACATCCGCGAGCGCGTCCAACTGCTGGCCTAAGGTTGCGTTGCTGCGCGCGCGCAGCGCAGCGCCCTGCGCGGCATTGGTGGCCGCCAATTCCAGCCACCGGGCACGGGCGCCCCGAATGGCCACCTTGCGGCCCGCCTGTTCCGAATACATCGCTTCCAAGACCGCTTGGTCGTTGACCGCCGAGGCCGCGATGATTTCGTGCGGCATCTCGCGCCCCTGATAATACTGCAACAGGAAACCGCGCAGTGTCTCGGGAATATCCATGTCGAGCCCCACCCGGGGAAAGTGATTGCGGCTCCCCAACATGCGCCCGCCGCGGACAAACAACACGGTGATACAGTGCACCCCGCCTTCGCGGGCGTAGCCGATGACGTCCACATCCCCGGCGCCGGTGGAGACAACCTGCTGTGCATCGATGCGCTTTAGGCGCGAGAGTTGATCTCGATATTGTCCCGCCTGTTCGAAGTCGAGACGCTGAGAGGCCCGTTCCATCCGTTCGGCCAGGCTGTCGGTCACGGCACTGCCCTGGCCCGACAGGAACATCAGCGCATGCTCCACGTCGCGCCCGTAGTCGGACTCCGATACGAGCCCTACGCAGGGCGCGGTGCAGCGCTTCAATTGGTACTGCAGGCACGGCCGGGTGCGGTTCGCGAAGTACGAATCCTGGCACTGCCGCACGAGGAATAATTTCTGCAGCTGATTGAGCGTCTCGCGAACGGAACCCGCGCTCGGATAGGGGCCGTACAATTTCTGGCCCTTGCGGCGCGCGCCGCGATAAAACGACAACCGCGGGAACGGGTGATCCGTGGACACGGCAATATACGGGTAACTCTTGTCATCGCGCAGAACGATATTGAAGCGCGGCTTGTGCTCTTTGATGAGATTATATTCCAGCATCAGCGCTTCAGCTTCCGTACGGGTCACCGTCACATCCACCGCCGCAACCTGATTCACCAGCGCCAGCGTTTTCGCGTCCAATGCCCGGCCCTGAAAATAACTCGATACTCGCCGCTTGAGGTCCCTGGCCTTGCCCACGTAAATGACTCGCCCACGCCGGTCGGACATGCGATAGACCCCCGGCTTGTGCGTGAGGTTCGCCAACAAAGAACGTTTATCGAATACGTCCGCGTTCGGTTCGGATTTACCTGTCACTGAAATGCCAAGTCTCGCGCTGTCCTGACGACGTCCTGGAACATGGTTGGGGTGAGACGCCGCGTTTGCGTGTTATAGCGGCTGCAATGATACGACGATAGCAGCCGCCGGCCACTGGGAAGGTCGGCCAAGACGCCATGGGCAAAGGGGAAATCTTTTTGCCGCCCCGCCTCGGCCCGAATCACGGCCCGGTGAGCGATACCGCCCAAGGCCAACACGACCGCATCCGGCGCTAGGGCGTCGAGTTCGGCCGCGAGGAAGCCGTTGCAGTTGGCAACCTCGGCACCGATCGGCTTGTTCTCCGGCGGCAAACACTTGACGGCATTGGTGATGCGACAGCCCTTCAGCTCCAGCCCATCGTCGGCAGCGACGCTCTCGGCGGCGCTTGCAAGGCCCGTGGCGTGCAGCGTTTCATACAATAGGATCCCCGCAAAATCGCCCGTAAAGGGTCGGCCGCTGGCGTTGGCCCCGTGCATTCCGGGTGCCAGCCCGACGATGAGCAGCCGCGGCGAGGCGTCTCCGAATGGCGCTACCGGCGCGTTGTGGTAGGCGGGGTATGCCGTCCGCTGCGCCGCCAAGAACTTGGCCAGGCGGGGGCAACGTTGGCAGCTCGGATCGAAACATGGGTCGGCCACCGGCCTTCCCCTGACCCCGTCAGTCATCCATATGCCGGATCACGGCATCGCCAAACCCCTGGGTGCCGACAAGGGTCGCGCCCGGGACGAGCTGTTGGATGCGCTCCTGCACCGTGCCGCCCTCTCTCTTTTTAAGTGCCGGCGTGCGCATGGAGCGGCGAATCAGCGCCAGATCGAAGGTAAGTTCCTTGTTCGCGATCGTGTTCTCGACGCCTTTCATGATCAATGCAGCCGCCTCCGGCCAATTTAGGTAGCGCAACATCATCTCGGCCGACAAGATCAGCGAACCCGGATTGACCCGGTCCTTACCGGCGAAACCGGGCGCCGTGCCGTGGGTGGCTTCGAACACGGCCAGGCCGTCGCCGATGTTGCCCCCGGGCGCGATGCCGATGCCGCCGACCTGTGCGGCCAGAGCATCGGAAATGTAATCGCCGTTGAGGTTGAGCGTCGCCACCACATCGTAATCCAACGGATGTAACACGATCTGCTGCAGGAAATTATCGGCGATCACATCCTTGACGATGATCTGCTGGCCGGTGGCGGGATTGTTGAAACTCAGCCACGGGCCGCCATCGAGTTCCTCGGCGCCGAATTCATCCTTCGCCAATTGATAGCCCCAATCCCGAAACGCACCTTCGGTGAATTTCATGATGTTGCCCTTGTGGACGAGGGTAACGGAGCGCCGGTCATAGCGTACGGCCTCCTGGAGCGCCTTGCGGACCAACCGCTGTGAGCCCTCCTTCGACACCGGCTTGATACCGATGCCCGAGCTTTCGGGAAAGCGAATCTCCGTGACGTTCATCTGCGTCTGCAAATAGTCGATCAGCTTGGTCACTTCTGCCGAACCGGCAGGCCACTCGATGCCCGCGTAGATGTCTTCGGTGTTCTCCCTGAAAACGATCATGTCGACGCGGCTGGAGTCTTTCATGGGGGTGTTCGCGCCGGGGAAATAACGGATCGGACGCACGCACGCGTACAGATCCATTTGCTGGCGAATGGCGACATTCAGCGAACGAATGCCGCCGCCGACGGGCGTCGACAGGGGCCCCTTGATCGAGACGACATATTCGCGCAGCGCATGCACCGTCTCCTCCGGCAGGTACTCCGTTTCGCCGTAACGTCCCGTGGCCGCATCGCCGGCATAGACCTGCATCCACACCACCTTGCGTTTGCCGCCGTAGGCTTTTTCCACGGCCGCATCCACGACGCTGCGCATAACCGGCGTGACATCGACGCCGATGCCGTCTCCCTCGATAAAAGGAATGATTGGATGGTCGCCGACTGCGATGGAACCATCAGGATTGACGGTAATCACATCGCCTTGCGTAGGAACGGAGATATGTTGATAGCGCATGGGTCACACCAGGCAAAAAGAATATGAAAAGCTGCGGGACGCTCGTGGAAAACTAAAGGCCACCGCCGATGAGCATGGCAATTTCCATAGCTTGCTCGTAATTCAAACGGGGATCCACCTGGGTCTTGTAGGCCCGCGCCAAGTCGGCCTCGGTCAACCCTCGCGCCCCTCCCACGCACTCGGTCACATCCTCGCCGGTCAGCTCCAAGTGCACGCCACCCAGGTAGCTGCCCATGTCCTTGTGAATTGCGGAGGCTTGGCGCAACTCGCTGAGGATTTGTTCGAAGCGACGGGTCTTGAATCCGTCCGCGGTCGTCTCGGTATTGCCATGCATTGGATCACAGACCCAAAGCACGCGCGAGCCCGTCGAGCGCACTGCCTGGATGACCCGCGGCAGATGTTCCGCCACGTTACCGGCGCCGAAACGGGTGATGAGCGTCAGGCGGCCGGGCTCGTTGTCGGGGTTGAGCACGTTGATCAAGCCCTGCAACCATTCGTCGCTCATCCCGGCCCCGACTTTGACGGCAACAGGATTGGAAATGCCTCTGAAATACTCGACGTGGCCGCCGTCCAATTCCGCCGTGCGCATGCCGATCCACGGAAAGTGAGTGGTGAGATTGAACCAGCGCTGCCGATGCTCGAGGAATCGCGTCTGCGCCTGTTCATAGGGAAGATGCAAGCCCTCGTGGGACGTGTAGAAGTCGACGCGGCGGGCATGGTGAATGGCGCGCCCCGTCATGGATTCCAAAAAACCGAGGGCATCCGCGACCTGCCCGATCAGTGCATGGTATTGGTCGGCCATGGGCGAACTGCGCACGAAGTCCAAATCCCAGTTCTCGGGATGATGGAGATCGGCAAAACCCCCATCGATCAGCGAGCGGATGAAATTCACCGTCAAACCGGCTCGCTCGTAACCCCGTAACAGCAGTGCCGGATCGGGAACCCGGTCTGCGTCGGTAAACGCGTTGCGATTCACGAGATCGCCCCGATAGCTCGCCAGGGTCACCCCGTCTCGAGTTTCCGTATCCGCGGAGCGCGGCTTGGCGTATTGGCCGCCCATCCGGCCGACGCGGATGACGGGTTTCTTGAGCCCCGCCAGCATGACCACGGACATCTGCAGCAAGATTTTCAGTTTTTGCACGATGTTCGGTGAGGTGCATTCGTCGAAGCTTTCGGCACAATCCCCGCCCTGCAACAAAAACGCTTCGCCGCGCTGGGCGCTGGCCAACAACTCCCTCAGATTCTCCACTTCCCAGGACGTCACCAACGGGGGTAGCGCGCTCAGATCGGCGACAGTCCGCTCGAGCGCGGCAGCATCGGGGTAATTGGGCTGCTGGGTCGCATCGAACGACTGCCAGCTGGCCGGATGCCAATCGGAGGCTAAGCGCGTGCGGGTCATGCGCGGACTATGCCACGGGCGATGTTGCGCTGCAAAATTCGGCCTATTATTCGGCGAGGCTCTTAAAGACAAGCGGCAGCCAGCGCTCGACCGGCATGAACTCGCTTTGGCCCCAACGGGCGTCGAAATCCGCCGTGGGTTTCGCGGCCATGACGGCGTCTCGATCGGCACCCTCCGCGACCAACTTTGCGACCCGGTCGCGAATCGTCACGAGCATGTCGCGATACTCCTGCAGTCCGGCTTTATCCGTCATATGCCCGTGGCCCGGAATAATCACCGCGGCCTCGTCCACCATCCCCAGGACCCTCTCCACCGCGCGCACGAGGCCGTCGATGGAACCCCCGGAATCGATGTCGAAAAACGGATACGAGGCGGTAAAAAAGGTATCGCCCAAGTGGTAGACGTTGCTTTCGACGAAGTGCACGAGTACATCGCCATCGGTATGCGCCGCGGGCAAGTGGCTGGCGACGATGGTGTCACCGTTCAGGTGCAAGGTCGTGGTGTGATCGAAAGTGATCACCGGTAGCGCCACTTCGGGCGACGGCTTGCGAACGGACCCGAACAGCGAATTAACCTGTTCCGTCGACATCCGCGCGTAGACATTATCGTGGGCCACAATCAGCGCGCCGGCGGCGCCGAATGCTTCATTCCCGCCGCTGTGATCGAAATGCCAATGCGTATTCAGGATGAAATCGACGGGCCGCGGCGTCAGCTCGGCGATTGCCGCGCGCAGCTTCGGAATGATGGGCTCCATTTGGTCGTCGACGATGAACGTCGCGTCATCCCCGATGGATAGCGCCAGATTACCGCCCAGCCCGACCACCATGAAAAGGTGATCGTTGATGGGCTCGATTTTCACCTCGGGGATAGGTTGTTGCGCCAGGGTCGAGGTCGCCAATAAACAGGCTGCCAGCGGCAGCAATGAACGAGACGGTAGCATTTGGAATCTCCAATTGTGGGCCGGGGGGTTGGACAGCTACGGCCCGCTAACAGCGTAGGCAACCTCACTGCGGACGGCAACCTCCGATAGCCATGGAGTATGATGGGCACCTATGAAACGCGGTTTCAAGTGGATGCTCTGTTGCTGGGCTGCGGCGTTGCTCAGTATGGGCCTTGGGCTGGTCGAGGGGCAAAACCCGCCCCGCGACAAGGCCACACTGCTGCGGATCGATGGCGCGATCGGCCCGGCCATCAGCGATTACGTCGTCCGCGGCCTGGAGCAATCCGATGCTCAGATTGTGATCATCGAGATGGACACGCCCGGTGGGCTCGACAGTGCCATGCGCGACATCATTCAGGCGATCTTGGGGTCGGCGATACCGGTCGTGACGTATGTGACCCCGCAGGGAGCGCGAGCCGCGAGCGCGGGTACCTACATCCTCTACGCCAGTCACGTGGCCGCCATGGCGCCGGCCACCAACCTGGGCGCCGCCACGCCGGTGTCCATCGGCGGCAGCGGTGGCCCACCCCAGCCGCCCGGCAGCAAGGACGCGGACGAAGAGGACGAGGATAACGAAGGCGAGGCCGAATCGTCACCCTCGACGGCCATGGAGCGCAAAGTCATCAACGATGCGATCGCTTACATACGAGGCCTCGCCGAACAGCGCGGCCGCAATGCGGATTGGGCGGAAGATGCGGTCCGGACGGCTGCGTCGCTCAGCGCGACCGCCGCGCTGGAAGCCAACGTAATCGACATTATTGCCAGCGACCTCAACGACTTATTGCAACAATTGGA
This sequence comes from Rhodospirillales bacterium, assembly GCA_024638475.1. Taxonomy (GTDB): domain Bacteria; phylum Pseudomonadota; class Gammaproteobacteria; order Steroidobacterales; family JAHEKG01; genus JAHEKG01. The sequence goes on from JAHEKG010000015.1 coordinate 18,604, forward strand.
CGGTCGTGAAGTGGAACTCGATGGCGAAACCGTGGTACTGGCCACCGCGGAACTCATTGTCGATCGTATCGAACCCGATTGGCGCACCAAGATTTTGGAGGCGATCAGTAACCCCACGGTGGCCTACTTTTTACTACTGGCGGGCATTTACGGACTGATATTCGAAGGGTATAACCCGGGCGCCATGGTGCCGGGCGTCGTTGGCGCCGTCTGCTTGCTCTTGGCCCTTTTCGCGTTTCAAATTCTCCCGGTCAATTATGTGGGTCTCGCGCTCATTGTGCTCGGCCTGTTGCTGATAATCGGGGAAACATTAGTTCCCAGTTTCGGCGTACTGGGGTTTGGCGGCATCATTGCGTTTGTCTTCGGCTCGGTCATCTTGATGGATACCGATGTACCCGGGTTCGGTTTGCCCGTCGGTATCGTCGTCACCACCGCGACCATCGCCGCCGTCTTGCTACTGGCTACGGTATGGTTCACCATCCGAAGCCGCAGACGCCGAGTGGTGAGTGGTGCAGAAGAACTCATCGGCATGCAGGCCGAAGCGCTCGAGGATTTCGTCGGCATCGGCGCGGTTTGGGTACACGGCGAGCGTTGGCGCGCCCACTCCGAAGTGGCCGTTCGGAAGGGTCAACTCGTCAAGATTCGGGGGATGCATGGCCTGACCCTCGAAGTGGAACCTCTGGGTTGAGCCGGAGACATCAATAATCGTTAGCACCGGTGCGAAACCGGCAAGGAGTTGACAATGTGGAGTTTCATCGCGTTCTTGACCGTCGCCGGCGTGGCCCTACTATTTCAGGTCTTCAAGGTCCTCAAGGAATACGAGCGCGGTGTGATCTTCTTTCTTGGCCGCTTCACCGGCGTCAAAGGGCCTGGATTGATTATCCTCATTCCCGGTCTCCAGAAAATGGTGCGCGTCGACCTGCGCGTGATCGTGCTGGACGTGCCCACTCAAGACGTCATCTCGCGCGACAACGTCTCCGTCAAGGTCAGCGCCGTCGTCTACTTTCGCGTCGTGGACCCGGAGCGCTCGATCATCCAGGTAGAAAATCCCGTCGAGGCAACCAGCCAGTTGGCGCAAACCACCCTGCGTTCCGTGCTTGGACAGCACGAATTGGATGACATGTTGGCGGAGCGTGAAAAACTCAATGCCCATATTCAACACATTCTGGATGCGGCCACCGAAGCTTGGGGCATCAAGGTGGCCAACGTGGAAATCAAACACATCGACTTGGAACAATCGATGATTCGCGCCATCGCCGCCCAGGCGGAGGCCGAGCGCTCGCGACGCGCCAAGGTCATTCACGCCGAAGGTGAATTACAGGCGTCTGCAAAGCTCGCGGAAGCTGCCAGCATCCTCAGCGGCCAGGATCAGGCCCTGCAGCTGCGTTACCTGCAAACCCTGACCGAAATCGCCGGCGAAAACTCATCGACGGTGATTTTTCCGTTACCCATGGACTTGGTGCGCCCGTTTCTGGACAAAGTCAATCGTCCTTGAACCCCCGCGGCGCTGGATTGCCCCGCGCTAAACCCGCTGCGGTAGCCGCACGCTCACCCGTCCGCCGCCGAGGCTCGAGGTGCTGAAGCTTAGTTCGCCTTCGTAAAGGCTCACCAGCTCCTGCACGACGGCCAGGCCGATGCCTTGCCCCGCCTGTACCTGGTCGGCGCGGTGGCCGCGCTGTGTCAACTGTGCCACCTGGCCCTCCGGCCAGCCCGCACCGTCGTCGTCCAACACGATTTCGATGCCCCCCGGAGGCAACTCGCAACGCAGCTCAACACGCTCATGACCGTACTTATAGGCATTGTCCATGAGGTTACCCAACAGCTCCATGAGGTCGCCCGGGTCCGCCTGCACCATACATGGCGCCGGCAATTCGATCGCGGCCGTAATGCCC
>JAHEKG010000015.1:20505-24031 GCA_024638475.1 Rhodospirillales bacterium
TTCGCGCAGGTCCTGCGCGATCGGCTCGAGATCAACCGGCCGCAGCGCGAATCCGCCGCTCCCCGCCCGCGCCTGGTCCAGGTGGTACCCCACCCGCTCTTGCATCCGCGCAAGCTCTTTGCTGAGAGCGCTGTGGGGCGCAATATCGGGATGCTCGGCGAGCACGCTGCCCATGACGGCTAGGGGCGTCTTCAAACTATGCGCGAGATTGTCCAGGGTGTTCCGGTAACGGGTTTGACGCCGCCGCTCGCTATCGACCAATGCGTCGAGATTCGCCGCTAGCCCGGCCAGCTCTTCCGGTAACCCCGCGGAGAATTGGGTACGCGCACCCTGTTCGATTTCCACGACTTCGTTCTCTAGACGCCGCAAGGGTGCCAGCACCCAATGCAGCAGGACGGCCAGCACGACGAGCGTAATGACCGTCGCAATGGCGAACCAACCAATCAGCGTAAAGCGAAAATTACGTTGCTGTTGTAAGTAAGGGGTCAGCGATACGGCAACGCCGAAAGTAAACGGCCGAATCGAGCCGTTCGCAAACTCCCAATTTATCGACATCAATGCGGCCTTGATGGGTTCGCCGGCAGGGCCTTCGATGAGTAACACTTTCGCTTCGCCGATGGATTCGGGCGTACCGCCAAAATCTAATTCCCGGTCCAACAAGGACCACGAACGCCAGATCAAAGTACCGCGGGCGTCCCACATGGCGCCGTACAATCCCGAACCCGCCAAGTTGAAACGCGGCTCAGCCAGGTCTTCCGGCAAACTCAAACCGGTTTCGGCATCCGGCTGGGCCACAGCGATCAGGCCCAACAGTTCCGCTTCCAGCAAGCCGTCCAGTGCGGCCTGGTTGACGCGCCGGAACGCCGTATCGAGACCAACAATAGTCAGGGCAAAGATAACGACGAGGAGCAGGCTTACCCACAACAGTACGCGTGCGCGGAGCGATCCCAACACGAGTGACGACTCCCGTTCAAGACTTAGTCACCCGAAGGGTAACTGAAAGAAAAACAAAAGGGGCCGGACCCTAGGACCGACCCCCGTTTGTGGGCTTAATGCCTAGCCTGTTTGCTGAGAAAGCGTTTGCGGGGCGGTATTACGGGCCAGCGCCAAACGATAGCCGCGGCCTCTGAGTGTCTCGATGGGCTTCAGCCGACCTTCCGGATCGAGCTTCCGCCGCAAACGTCCGACAAACACCTCGATCACGTTGCTATCGCGTTCGAAGTCCTGTTCGTACAGCGCCTCAGTCAAGGTCATCTTGGAGACCACTTCGCCGGCATGCAGCATCAAGTATTCCAGCAGCTTGTACTCGTAGCCGGTGAGGTCGATTTCCACACCGTCGACGGTCACTGATTGGCTAAGCGTATCGAGTTCGATTGGGCCGCAGGATAGCTGTGCTTGTGCCCAACCGCCGGCTCGGCGTAACAGCGCATTGACTCGGGCCAACACCTCTTCCACGTGGAAGGGCTTGACGACATAGTCGTCGGCACCCATCTTCAGCGCTTCGACTTTATCCTGCCATCGATCGCGAGCCGTTAAGACCAGGATCGGAAAACTATGCCCTTGATCGCGGACTTGCTTGATCACGTCGATACCCGACAATTTCGGGAGACCCAGGTCGACAATCGCCAAATCGATCGGATACTCAGTGGCGTAATACAGCCCTTCCCGGCCATCGTCGGCTCGATCGACGCTCAACCCCGCTTGAGTCAGGTGATTGGCCAAAGATCGGCTCAGCGCTTGATCGTCTTCAATGAGTAGTACTCGCACGATAGGTCCTCCTTTACTACTTAACCCGCCGGCCGGTGTCCGCGTCGTAACGCAGCGTCTTAACCAAACCGTCTTCGTTCATGATCACTACGACGTGTACCCGTTGCCCGCCGCGACTCTGTGTCTCCCCGTGCAACAGTCGGCCGGGGAACGATTTACGGGCGCGTTCAATCGCTTGGCTAAGGCTGACTTCGTCCTTCGCAACCCGAGCCACGATACCCGCCGCCAGCGGATTGTCGGCGCGCACCTTCAGTGACGCTGCCGGCGCCGCTCCCCAACACAACGTCAAGCCGAAAGCCAGCAAATGAATTAACGCGCGTTGAGTCATGACCTGTCCTCTTCAAGTGACCTAAATCCGAACCATTACCAGCTTGAAACTGCGCCGGACTCAGGTCAAGGAACCGGCTCACCGACTAGTCGTAGTCGCGCACCGGCGTCGCATGAACGCGCAGTTTGATCGTGTCGCCCCGCGGCGGCTCGGCCATCCTCAGCGAATAAACCTCACCCTGGTATTCGTAGCGGACGTCATAACCGTCGATGCGTTCTTCCTCGAAACTTTCGGTGCGCACGCGGCAGCGTTCGACGGCCACAGGGCGCCGCTCGTATTCATAGCCGCTATTACGATATCCGGCGTTGGCGTAATGGTTGCGGGCCTGGGCACGATCACCGGCCACTGCCGCACCGACCAGGGTGCCTATCAGGGTCATGGCATCGCGGCCCTTGCCGCCGCCGAACTGCCGTCCTATCACACCGCCGACAATACCGCCGGCGATCGTCGGACCCGCGGTACCGCGCCGGTGGCCCGCGTTACCGGGCCCGTAGCCGGGCCCCGGCCGTTCCTCGTAGACCTCTTCTTCCCAGCACTCGCGCCGAGGGCGCTCCACGCGCACCTGCCGGACGATGGGATCGACCGCAACGATCCGCGCGCGTTCATAGCGAACGCCCGGCTCATGCTCCGCCATGACGCCACCACTAGCCAGAAGCAAAGTGGTGCAACCCAATGCCAACCGCTGTGCAAAATTCATGACCCTCTCCTTAAGATCCCGCCGGCACCGAATGCCGACGCTGGAATGCACCCTAGCTGGGGATCAATGAATCGAACCTGAATGACCTGGCAGAAGCGACCGAATTCGGTTCGATAGTCGTTAACTTATTGTTTTTGTTGTTTTTTTGCAGCCTCCCAGAAAGCATCCAATTGTTCCGGACGGTGCCCGGACCAGTCTCCCCCGCGCGCGGCCACCGCGGCTTCGACGGATTCGAAACGGGCCTGAAACCGGCTCGAGGCGGCCCGCAGGCAGGTTTCGCTGTCCAGGCCCAGGTGCCGCCCGAGCTGCACCACGCTAAATAACAGGTCGCCCAACTCGTGAGCCCGGGCCGCGGCCGAGTCACCTTGGCAGGCCGCGTCGAGTTCGGCGAGTTCCTCGCTGACTTTCGCACGCACGCCCGCAACGTCCGGCCAGTCGAAACCGACCCGCGCCGCTCGCTTGCCGAGCTTGTCGGCCCGCGTCAATGCCGGCAACGACACGGCGACGCCGTCGAGGGCTCGGCCGCCTCGTTCGGTGGCCTTCATGGCCTCCCAATGTTCGGTTTGCTCGCTGGCGTCCGCCACTTCGGCCTCGGCAAACACATGCGGATGGCGGCGAATCAACTTCGCGACGATCGACGCGACGACTGAACCGAAATCGAAGGCGTCCTGTTCCTCTCCCAGACGGGCGTGATAGACCACCTGCAGCAGCAGGTCGCCCAATTCGTCCCGCAA
>JAHEKG010000211.1 GCA_024638475.1 Rhodospirillales bacterium
GCGAAGGCCTGCGGGAGTTTGCGGAACGCTACACGCCGGAACTCGTCATCGACGAGAATGGCTGCCATTTTATCAAGGTTTGGAATATGGTCCGCGATCAAGAACTTTACGCGCCTTGGTTCGAGCGCAAGAAAGCCAATATCGTTCGTAGTGGCGAGCCGGATATCGCGCCGGAGGTCATTCATCGCAGGACGCTGGATCTCATGAAATGCGGCGATCGTTATCGCGCCATCTACGCGGCGCATTTCCAGTATCCCATCGAGCGGCGACTGCCGGCAGTGCAATGCCCGATCCTATTGGGGAACCCGCAGTCCCCTGCCAGCCAACGCGCCGCCGCGCTTGGCTTGAAAAATTATCAGCTCAACGAACTGCCGAAGGATGATCGGGCGCAATTGGCCGACGCACTGATGGCGTTTTTCGACACCTAGTTAGCCGATCTTGCCTGCTTCAGAAAATGAGAAAATGGGGACATTCCCCTTTTTCAAAAGAAAAAGGGGAATGTCCCCATTTTCTCCAGTGTCAGCTCCCGCAAATCGCTACCCTTGCCAGAGCCCCTCGCAGATCTCGAGTCGTTCGCCGCCGGGCCCGAGAAAACAAAACGCGCTGGCGCCGTTGTACGGGGCGGCCGCATAGACGCGGGGCTCTGACAAGACCGTTGCGTCCGGCGAGTCGGCGATCGCGTTGAACGTCGCAGTCATGTCGGTGGTCGTATAACTCGTCAAGCAAGCGCCGCCATCGAAGCGGCGGGTCTGCGGTGGAATAGGATCGATCCAGGACGGATCGTAACCTTGTAGTTCTATGCCGCCGAGGCCGAAATCGGGGGCGTCGCCCTTGATGATTGCCAAGTCCACGCGGGTGCCCACAGGCAGGTCCCAGGCATCGTGCCAGATACCTTCGGTTAACACGTCCTCGAGCAAGGGGATCATGCCAAGTTGGTCCCGATAAAACCCTAGGCTGCTTTCGAAGTCGTCGGAAACCAGCGGGACGTCGAAGATGTGCCCGACCCGCGCGTCCGCGGTGGGGAAGTCATAATCACGGGCTGCGGTCACGGCCATCGTAAACATCAAATGGGTCCCGCCTGGGGCGCGTCCGTAAAAGGCTTGATGGATATTCGCCCCGACGTCCGAGAAGTCGGCCTCCAGCGGCGCCTTGATCATCTTAAAATGCTCGTGGGCGTCGAAGCTGCGATACAAACCCTCTAAGTCCGCGGTAACGACGATTTCTACGCCGCTCCAGCGGCAGCCGATGGGCCGGGTGCGTTGGCGTTCAATGCCACCGATCACTCGGATCATACCGCGCGTGGCACCGCGGGAACGATAGACCGCGTGACGCTTGCCTGCGGTGCCGGCCTCGATGCCCCATAGATATTCTTCGTCTTGGTCGATATCACCTTCGCAACACAGTTCCCAGTCCATGAGATCCGTCAATATTTTTTCGAGTCGGCCGGGCTGTGACGTGCTGATGGTCACACCGGTCATGGCGGTGACTAAGGGTCGTTGCATCAAATTTCTCCGCAGTTCAACACGATTTTCCCGCGCACGTGGCCCGTTTGACTGCGGCGTTGGGCTTCGGCCGCTTCGGAAAGCGGCAACTCAGTAATCTCTGGGAGCGCAATTTCGCCCCGCTCGATTTTGGCGGTGAGTTCTGCAAGTAGCATGCCGTTGGCGGTGGCATCCAGGAATATCGATCTGATCTCGTGTTCTTTCGCCATGGTTTCATCTGGAAAATCGCCCATCGTGACTAGGATGCCACCCGGTTTAACGACTTGGTGGCTTTTCCGAAAAGTTTCGCCGCCCACACCGTCCAGCACGAAATCGAGTCCGTCGGGATCGGTGGCAGCGATCACCTCCACGAAATCCTCGGCGGTGTAGTCGATGACGCGATCGGCCCCAAAACTTGCGACATATTCGAGGTTGCGGGTGCTACAGGTCGAATACACGAATGCCCCAGCGGCCTTGGCCAATTGAATAGCCATAGAACCAACACCGCCTGCACCTTGCTGAATCAGTACCCGTTGGCCGGCGTGGAGCTTTCCCAATCGGAACAAGGAATCGTGAGCAGAAGTGGCTACCAGCGGTACGGCGGCAGCCTCCCGTAGCGACAGATTCTGCGGAGCCAGTGCGAGCACATCCTCGCGGCCGAGTGTCTGTTCGGCGTAGGTGCCGATTCCCAGCGGGTCAGAGACGGTCATTCCATATACGCGATCGCCGGGTGCGAACTTGCTGACCGAGGCGCCCGTTTCCTTGACAACTCCAGCCACGTCCCAGCCTGGGACGACGGGAAAGTCGAATTTCAGTATGGAAGCATACAGGCCTTCACGGAGTTTCCAGTCGATGGGATTGACGCTGGTGTAGTGGACGTCTATCAGTACTTCGCCGTCGCTGACCTTCGGCGGATCTATCTCGCGCAGCTCGAGTACCTCAGGGCCCCCGTAGTTTGCGTAGATGATGGCCTGCACTGATCAAGCCCCCGAAGATTCCGCAGCGAGTTGCTGCCCCAGCCAGCGGCCGAAACTTAGCGCGGGTGTGACGGACATGCCGCCGACGGTAGCGCTGCCACTCAGTGAAGCCATCCCCAGAACTTCGCCGGCCGCGTAGAGACCGTCGATTGGCCGGTTATCTGCGTCCAACACCCGCAGCCGATCGTCCACGGTTAAGCCGGCCCAACTCAAGCCAGCGCATCCCTGGAATCGGAATGCATAAAATGGTGGGGTCTGCAGGGGATAGTCAGGCGCGTGACGCCCTAGTGGATCGACCCCGCGCTCGACGGCAGTGTTGTAGTCGGTGACGGTCTTAGCGAGGTTGTCGGCGTCGAGGCCTGCAACGGCGGCGAGTTCAGGAATGGTTTCAGCCCGCCAGCAGAATTCGCCAGCATCGGCTGCGCTAGTGATGTCGGCGTTTTCCCATCCCATGATCAGGCATTCGCCCGCGACCAGAGCGGTTGAATCGAAGATAAGCCAGAACAGTTCGCGATCCAATTGGCGTATGGCGAAATCCCTGCGATCGTTGCTGGGTTCGTCTTCGTTAATGAATCGACGGCCGTGGCTATCAACGTAGATCTCGCGTGGGGCCCGCATGCGAGCCGAGCCCACCAATCCCCAACCGTCGCGCCAGGGTCGTATTCGTCCGGCATCCGTTTCGGCCCGGAAACCCCCGAGGGATGGGACGTAGACGTCGGTGTTACGAATCTTTGTACCGAATTTGCGGGTCAGGCTGATGGCGTCGCCGGTGGAGGTCTCCGCCGCATGGGTAACGAGTGCTGGGGCCTGGGGCGTGAATTCTGCGACCATCTGCGGACTGGCCGCATAACCGCCCGTTGCGAGTACCGTAGCGCCGGCACGGACTCGAGACTGATGACCGGTTTGATCTTCGATGACAGCCCCGCAGACTCGGTTCGCGTCCACCTCGAGCTCGACGACCCGGCTGCGTAGCTCGAAGCCAATGCCGCCATCCGCCACCATTTTGTCCCAGTGCGGCCGCAGCGTTTTCAAGATACTAATTCCGGCCTCCGGACCCCAATAGGTTCGCGGTGCGCCATAGTATTCGTGCTCCGGCGCCAGTGCCGGGCAGCTGGGATCGAACGGAAAACCTAAGTCTTCGAGCCAGTCTATGGTTTGCGGCGCCAGTTCCGCCGCTCGCCGGACCAATGACTTGTCAACGGGCTCCCCGGCCATGCGGACGATATCGCGGTAATGCTCCTCGACGCTGTCGTCGATACCCATTGCCCGTTGTCGCCGGGTGGCAGCGGCGCTCATTTGTCCGCCGGAATACCACAGCGTGCCGCCGATGTCGTCGCCCTTCTCGACGACTAATACTGAGGCGCCGGCGCTGGCGGCCTCCATGGCGCAAGGCAGCCCTGCCGTTCCGGCGCCAATGACCAAGATATCAATGTTGGCGCTTGTGCTCACAGGTATTCTCCTGGGGCTAAGTTAGCGACCATCCCAATTGACGTCAGGTGTGGCCCCGCATGGCGGGCTGGCCATGCAGCGCTACAAAGGCGTCGGGCTCGTAGAGTTCCATCAGGCCGTCCAGATCTCCTGCTGTGAAACGTGCAATCCACATTTGCGCCGCTGCCTCTATGGCTTGAATCGCGTCGGCGTTGTTACCGGTTGTTGATTGGCTGCAGCCAACCAAGGCACTAAGCAGCAGGGCTGTGACGAAGGGCCAATATCGGCGATGCGTTGTCATCAGGCGTGCCCCTACTCTTGCAAATAGTCGTGAATGATCTTGATGCCCATCAAGTTGAACCCCATGGGCAACCAGTAGCCGGCCATTACTTCAGTGGGCTGGATGGGCAAGAGCTCCTCGTTGTCGGAATCGCCAAAACTCAAGGTGGCGGAACCCTTCCACGGCTCGCCGAACGTGGAATCCTCCATGATCATCTGGGTCAGGTCATGCAGAGCTGGTTTGCCCGCCGGCGGGACGCAGAGATCGGGTATGTGCCGCTCGGACGTCAACGGCAGGTTGCGGATGTAGAATTCCAGGTCTGCGAACTCGATCGCCTCGGTCGGTGTGAAAGACATGTCGATGATGCGGTCACCGAAACGCGAGACCCGGCGCCGATAGGTCGTGCCGAATTCCCCTGTCTGCCGCGAGCCCACGGCACCCAGCAAAGGATGCGTACCGCTTTGTTCTATCTCGGCCAGTTTGGAACAGGAACCCAGGAACCAGCTTAAGGTCACCAGCCAGTCCCGGTCGCACCATTGAAACGCGGACAGCATGGTGTTTTCGCCCTTAAACTTGCAGGGAATACCGATGACGGCCACGTTGTAGTGGGTGCGGGCGGGATTGAGTGACGCCGGGTCCATGCCGGCGGGATAGCAGCGCAGATGGGGGCTCCATAGAAAGGCTTCGCCGGGCCGATCGCTAGGGGTGACGTGTTTGGGTAGGAACGCGTTTAGCGCGTCCGGGTCCGTCTTGAAATGGATCAGCAGCAGGTCGCCGGCGAATTTCCAAGGGAAGGCGGGGACCATTGAGGCCCTACCTTCAGGTGAAAATGGCCTCGTGAAACCAGCCATGCGGACCTCCTCGTTATTGTTTTTCCGCGGGTAATCCCTCCTGTCCATACTAGCGTGGAATGTGGGCCCGAGCCAGACGCTATGGGCTGTCGTTCTTGGCTGTCGACAGCCAAGAACGACTACTATCGGCTGTTCCGGCCAGCTAGGCATATACCTTTCTCATGGGATGGCTCCCTGCGGTCCGCTTTATTCCCATGAGAAAGGTATATGCCTAGCTACCCCACCCGCCATGCTAAAAACACGTTGGTTAGCCGACGCCGGTCTTAGGTAGTTGTTACCTGTGCACACCTCTTTGGAGGGAATAAAGCGGACCGCAGGGAGCCATCCCTCCCAAGAGGTGTGCACAGGCGAGAACGGCTCTATCGGCGTGGGAAGTCGATGGCAGGACCATTTAACGAACGTCCATATGGCTGTGACAATCCCTGGGGTAGGCAAGGACACCCTTGTCATGGGAATAAAGCGGACCGAAGGGAGCCATCCCATGACAAGGGTGTCCTTGCCTACCCCAGGTAACCGGCTGTTCGATCGGGCGGCTAGACGCTCAGTTCCTCGATCTCGACGCCGACCGGGAAGTTCTCCAGGCGGAGGAAAATGAACCCTGCGACCAGCAAGGGTGCAACGGCGAAGAGGGTGAACGTCCATGTCCAACCCAGCGCTTGTACCGTCGGCGGTATGAGCAGCGGGGCCGTTAACGATGCCGTGGTGACGCCTAGCGACCCTACCGTCGCAGCTGCGGTTGCACGCAGTCGGGTCGGAAAAATTTCCGCGACCATGGGCATGCGCATGCTCTCCGAACCGAAAAAGAACATTGTCGATACGCCGATTCCGATCATCAACAACGTCGGAGACTCCACTAACCAAAGCGTGAGGGCGAAGCACACAGCGCCGAGCCATTGATATAAAATCACGGTGTTGCGCCGCGTAAGGACAAATTCGCCGACATAGGAGGCGAGGATATAGCCCACGGCCGCGATGCCCCAACTCCACACCAGCATCCCCGCGGCGCCGGCTTCGGAGATGCCACGATCCTGAATCAGGAACGTCGGCAGAAAATAAGTTGCCCCCGCGATGGCAAGGTTGGAG
>JAHEKG010000212.1 GCA_024638475.1 Rhodospirillales bacterium
CCAGCCGATTAGTGGTTTTACCGATCTATTGCTGGCGCTGGCGCGACAGTACTCGGGCTATGCGCGCCTAATGCGTCTCGATAAGCCGGTGGGCATATGGTTGCTCCTGTGGCCCACCCTGTGGGCGCTTTGGCTAGCGGGCGAAGGTCATCCGGACGGCGGTAACTTCTTTGTCTTCGTTTTGGGCGTAGTGATCATGCGCTCGGCGGGGTGCGTCATTAATGACTACGCAGACCGGAAGCTAGACGGTGGCGTGGCCCGCACCCGTGATCGCCCGTTGGTTAGCGGCGAAGTATTACCTGCCGAAGCACTGGCGCTGTTCGGCGCGCTGATGCTGATCGCTTTAGGTTTAGTCATGACGCTCAATAGACTCAGCGTGCAATTGGCTCTGGTTGGGGCTTTCGTGACGGTCATCTACCCGTTTTGCAAACGGTTTATTTCGACGCCGCAGTTCGTCCTGGGAATCGCATTTGGCTGGGGGGTGCCGATGGCTTTTGCTGCTCAGGTCGAGCACGTGCCTCGACTAGGGTGGTTACTCTTCTTGGCGGCTATCCTGTGGGCCATCATTTACGACACCCAGTACGCGATGGCGGATCGCGAAGATGACCGCAAGGTAGGGATTCGCTCCACCGCTATTTTGTTTGGCGACGCCGACCGTTTCATCGTCGGGCTATTGCAATTGATGTTTATTCTCACGCTGATGCTCATTGGCCGGACGGCCGGTTTGGGATTGTGGTACTTGGGCGGCGTGGCCGCCGCTGCCACGTTTTTTCTGTTTCAACAACTGCTGATGCGCGAGCGTGACCCTGCCGATTGCTTTCGCGCCTTCCAGAACAACCGCCACTTGGGGGCCGCGGTGTTCGTCGCCATCTGGCTGGATTACACCTTTATGGCGTGACGGCCGATTGCCCTCGCAAACGCAACCCCGCCCACGTGAGCCGCACCTCGTTGCTGCAGTAGCGTGGCGAGGGCGGTGAGAGTCGAACCCGTGGTAACGACATCGTCGACGAGTAAGATGCGAAGTCGTTCTACGTTCGCGTTGACCGCGAAGCAGCCGATCAGATTTGTTTTGCGCGCTTTGACGCTAAGTTGGGCTTGCGGCGGTGTATTGCGCAGGCGCTGTAGCCCCCCCGTGACAAGCCGCATGCCATCGATACTCGGGGCGATACCGCTGGCGATCTCGAGCGCCTGGTTGAAGCCACGCTGAGCGAGTCGGCGCCGGTGTAGCGGCACGGGCATGCACCAATCGAAATGGCCGCTGAGGGCCGATCCGAGCACTCGTCCGATTACCCGGCCGAGCCACCGTTGGCGGTGAAATTTTAACCGGCCGATAAGAACGCTGACGCTGCCGGAATAAATGAACGGTGCATACAACGAATCCAGCCGCCAACCGGCGGGGTGGGCGCAGAATGCTTGCATGGGCAGTGCGCAGACCGGGCACGGCTGCGGTAAGGCAGGCAGACTATGCCGACAATGGGTGCATAGGGCCACGCCGGATAAGCTGGATTCGCACAGCGCACAATGGCCGCCGAGGCCGCGATCTAACCAGTCTTGCCAGCTAGCGGTTGACACTGCACCGTCTCGGCTCGAATACTCACGCCTTAGTCTGCCGCCCCAGATGCGTGGAGAGCCACCGTTCAATGTCCGCACAATCCGAAGATTCGTCCCCCGTTCTCGACCAGTATCGGCTCGATCCCGGTGCGGTTCGCACGGATTGGACCCCGGCTGAGGTCGAAGCGCTGTTCGGCCTGCCCCTCAATGACCTAATTTTTTTCGCCCAATGCGCGCATCGGCGCCATTTCGACGCTAATAGCGTGCAGGTATCAACCCTGTTATCCATCAAGACGGGCGGATGCCCCGAGGATTGCGCGTACTGCCCGCAGAGTATTCGGTACCAAACGGGCCTCGAGCGCGAGGAGTTGATGGACCTGGATGAGGTTGTGGCCGCAGCGAAACGGGCGCAGGCGGCGGGCGCCACGCGCTTTTGTATGGGTGCAGCCTATCGTGGCCCGAAGCCCGCACAGGTTCGTGCCATCGCCGACATGATTCGCGAAGTTAAAGCCCTGGGCCTGGAGACCTGTGCCACCCTGGGGCTGCTCAAGGAAGGCCAGGCAGAAGCATTGCGGGACGCCGGGCTCGATTATTACAACCATAACCTCGACACTTCGGAGGCCTTCTACCCGAAGATTATTCAAACCCGGACCTACGCCGATCGTTTGGATACCCTTGAGCGGGTCCGCAAGGCGGGTTTGAAAGTATGCTGCGGCGGAATTTTGGGGATGGGCGAATCGCGCGCCGACCGGGTGGCCCTGCTGCATACGTTGGCGACGCTGTCGGCCCATCCGGAGAGTGTGCCCATCAATTACCTGGTCCAAGTCGAGGGCACGCCGCTCGACGGCACGGCGGCCTTGGAGCCGCTGGAATTCGTCCGTAGTGTCGCCGTCGCGAGAATTCTCATGCCCGCCTCCCACGTGCGCTTGAGTGCGGGCCGTGAAGCCTTCCCCGACGAATTGCAGGCGTTGTGTTTTCTGGCCGGAGCCAATTCTTTGTTTTACGGGGATCAGCTACTCACGACCGGTAATCCCGATACCGAACAGGATGACGCGCTGTTTCAGCGCCTCGGCCTGCATGCCGAGCCCGCGCTTCCTGACGCCGCCACCTAGTGGGTAACGCTCGTTACTCGCGTGCCCTCGTCATGGGGGTGGTCGAGCGCCCTGCCACCCGACAACTCCACGTGTCGGCAAGCCTTGCAAGGCCGGAGTTGAGATGAGTGATGCGCTGCCCTCCGCGGCGGCCCTGCAACGTGTATTCGATGCGCGCGTACATGACTTCGACGAGGCTGCGTTTGTCTACGATGAAGTGCGGGCTCGCTTGTTCGCCCGTTTGGAGGCTATAAACGTCGCTCCCGAGCGCGTGCTCGACCTCGGTTGTGCCAGCGGTCGAGGCGCCGGCGCCTTGGCGAAGCGGTTTCCCGCGAGCGAGCTCATTCTCTTGGATGGCAGCGGGGCAATGGCACGCAAGGCGAGCACCCGCACGGGCAGGCCGGTGCTGAACGCAGCCTTGCCGCGGTTGCCGCTGGCCGATGCGAGCATCGGCTTAGTGTTCGCAAACCTGTGCCTGCCCTTTTGCGATAACTTGCGCGGCGCCCTGCTCGCCGTAGCACGAGTACTGGAACCCGGCGGCCTATTTGCCTTCGCCACGCTAGGGCCGGATAGTTTTGCAGAGTTCAAAGTAGCGCGGGCGGCGCTCGGCAACAAGGTATGGCAACCCTTCGTCGACATGCATCACCTCGGCGACGCCCTCGTGCAGTCAGGCATGGCGGGACCGGTATTGGACGTTGACTACCTCGAGATCAGCTATCGCGAGTGGGATACCCTTTGGCGCGAACTCGTGGCTAGTGGGGCGGCCCCCGGCCAGAATGCTGGCGGTGGTTTGCTCGGGAGCGGGGTTCGACGGCAGGCCTTGGAGGCCGAATACCCGAAGGTCGGTGGTGAAGCGCCGTACCGCATTACGCTCGAGTTGGTGTTTGGTCATGCTTGGCGAAATCGCCAACCGTCGGCGGAGGGCCCCGCTGAAGTGGTCGTACCCATCCGCGAAATCAAGCGCCGTTGAAAACGGCCAGCGCAGAGCGATTCCGCGCCCGAAGTGGTGGTCCGGTTTTGCTACAATCGTGGCGCCATGGCACGCACGGATTCCGCTGAAGGGACGCCACCGGCCTCGGCGACCGATGCGCGCCGGCGCCGGGTCCGTATACTCACTGTAGTGTTATTTTTCTTGGCCGCGCTCGTTTACGGCGGCTTCATTTTATTGGGCAGTATTCGCTTCAACTAGCGCGAAGTACCAAGCGACGTAGAGAACAACAAATAACGAGAGCGATAACGCCACCCGCACGGTCAAGGTACGGACCTGTTGCCTTGACTTGGAGCCGGCAGCAATTAGGCGGTAAAGACTCCAAACCAACATTCCGAGCACCACCGCGAAAATCAACATCACGAACAGTTGCATGACCAGGACACCGTGAAGGGGTGACCCAAGTATAGCGATGAGTAGCCGACGCAGACAGTTCCGGGCCGGACTAAAAATGAGCGCGCTGGCGGCGTTTGGGTTTAGCTTGTTCGTTGGGCTCGGGATTTGGCAATTGCAGCGCGCGGCAGAGAAAGCTGAGCTGTATGCGAGTTTCGATGCCGGCGGCGAGACACCCTTGCTACAACCGCCGGCCCTTTTGGGGAATGCCCGTTATCGCAACTTGGAGATCGAAGGGCACTACGTCGCGAACCGGCAGATTCTTATCGACAACATGACCTACAAAGGGCGAGTCGGGTATCAGGTGTTGACGCCGCTTAGGATTGCCCGTGTCGATCGCTGGCTCATAGTAAATAGAGGCTGGCTGCCCGCTCCCAGTTTGAGGACCGAATTACCCGCGGTGGATGTGGACACCCGCGGCAGGACGATCAGCGGTAAAATAGACGGTTTGCCGCGGCCGGGATTGCGATTGGAGCCGGATAGCGCGTCCGGAGGCAACTGGCCCAAGGTGATGGTATTCCCGACCTTCGAAGATTTGAGCAAGGCACTGGGAAAGCCACTATTCGACTATCAACTGCTGTTGGCTCCGCAACACGCCGACGGCTTCGTGCGTGATTGGGCCCCGCGGGTAATGGGACCGGACAAGCACCGCGCGTATGCTGTGCAGTGGTTTGTTTTTGCCCTGGTATTGGTAGCATTGTTTATTGTTTTGAATTTACGGGAGGTCAGTCGTGGCTAGCGGGATGGGCCGAGGTGGTCTACAGGGGCTAATCATCATGATGCTATTCTTCGGGCCCGTCTTGGCAGCATTCATGATTTACTTCAGCCCCGGGCAGATACGGCCCGCCGGCAGCACCGCCCACGGCGAGCTGTTGGAATCGATGCCGACCTTACCGCTTTTCCAGTTGCTTACCGCGAAGGGCGAAGTCCTGGATGACGCGTGGATGGGGCGCAAGTGGTGGTTGATATATTTTAGCCCGAAGGCTTGTGAAGCGCGCTGCCTAGGCGATTTGGAGGCGTTAGGCAAAGTCCGGGTGTTGTTGAGCAAGGAACGCGATCGGTTGGGGTACGCTCTGATGATTCCGGGAGCGCGGCCATCTAGGCTGGACGATTCGGCGTTGCTGATCGGTTGGCCCTTGGGTGGTAACGGCGATGCCGTTGCGGCGCTGCTGCACGAACACAGTGGTGGCGAACAGCGATTGTTTATCGTCGATCCACGGCGCAATTTAGTGATGCGGTATTCGGCCGCGGCCGAACCCGGCGGCGTGTTCGAGGACGTCAAGCGCTTGCTCAAGCTTTCAAGAATTGGATGAGGGATGAATGTGACATTTAATCGTTTAGCATGGTTGGGTACCGCGTTCGCGCTGATCGTGGTTGTGGTCGGTGCCATGGTGCGGCTGGCCGATGCCGGGCTCGGTTGTCCGGACTGGCCGGGTTGTTACGGCAGCCTGCTGGTGCCCGATCAGACGGCTGAAGCGGCGGCCAATGCCGCTTTCCCCGAGCGCCCACTGGATCAGGGCAAAGCCTGGTGGGAGATGTTCCACCGCTATATCGCCGCAACCCTCGGGCTGATTTGTGTCGCGCTGGGTGTAATCGCCTGGCGCAACCGCGACGATCCAGACCAGCCGGTCCTGATCCCCAGCGTGTTAGTCGGGGTCGTGATTTTCCAAGGCCTGCTGGGCATGTGGACGGTCACGTTGTTGCTCAAACCGGTCATCGTGATGGCGCATTTGTTGGGCGGGTTGACCACCTTGGCGCTGTTGTTCGTGCTGGCCAGGCGTGGGTCACCGCGAATGAACCTCGGCAAGGGCATGCGCCGCCTTGCGCTGGCGGGGCTTGTGGCTCTAGTGCTACAGATCGCTCTGGGCGGCTGGACCAGCGCGAATTACGCAGCCCTTGCCTGCCCGGACTTGCCCACCTGTCAAACTCAATGGTGGCCCGCCAACATGGATTATCAGGAGGCGTTCATCCTGTGGCGCGGAATTGGCATCGACTACGAGGGCGGGGTGCTGGATAATCCAGCCAGGGTCGCTATTCATTTCACCCATCGGTTGGGGGCCATTG
>JAHEKG010000213.1 GCA_024638475.1 Rhodospirillales bacterium
ATAACGTTGTCGACGCCGCCGTCGGTCAACTCGGCGATCTTCGCGCCCCAATTGGGCTCCTGCTTGTAATTCACGGTGGCTTCGGCACCCAGCTCGCGCGCCCGGGCAAGTTTTTCGTCGCTGGAAGAGATCACCGCCACACGCGCCCCTAGCGCGGCCGCCAACTGCAGCGCGAAAATGGACACCCCGCCGGTGCCCTGTGCTAAAACCCAATCGCCCTCACCCGTGTTGCCGAGCCGCAGGCCCGTCCATGCCGTCAGAGCGGCACAGGGCAATGAGGCCGCCTCAGCGAAACTCATGTAGTCGGGGATCCGGCATACGGCCGTCTCGGGCACGATCCGGCTTTCCGCCAAGACGCCGGGCAGCTCGCAACCCGTCGAAGCCGAGCGCACGGGCCAACTGGCGGGCCCCTCGACCCATTGCGGCCAAAACAACGACGACACCCGCTGCCCGACGCTCAGTTGGGTCACCCCTTCTCCCACCGCCACGACTTCTCCGGCTCCGTCGGAGAGGGGCTGCAGCGGCAGTTTCAGTTTCGGGTTGTAAAAGCCTTCCGCGATCATGTAGTCGCGGTAATTAATGGAGGCGGCCCGCATGCGCACTTCCACTTCGCCCGGCCCCGGCTGCCCCTGAGCCTGCTCGACCTGCTGGAGGTTGTCGCAACCAAAGGCGGTGAGCTGAAAGGTTTTCATACTTGAACTCCTGCTTCTTCGTAGTTGTTTTTTTGGGTTCGCGGACACCGCTCCGTATGCCGATGAGCAGAACCATTGAGCGGATAACAGGCCTACAGTGTACCTCCGGTTTGGTCCAGTCGGGCAGAATCCAATGAGGTTGCGCCAATCCTAGGGGGGAACATGGCCACCGCGAGACCACGAAGACCGGATCACATTCCAACCCGTGCCGAATTGGTTGCGGCCGCGCGTGCGCTGGCACCAGCGCTCAAGGCGAGGGCACAAGATGCCGAAGACCAACGGCAACTCCCCGTCGAAACCATCGCTGACCTAAAGGCGGCCGGGCTGCACAAATACTTCATGCCCGCACGCTATGGCGGCTTTGAAATGGACTGGGGCACCCACGTTGATGTGTCTCAGGAAATCGCCGCGGCCTGCGGTTCCACGGGTTGGATCAGCTCGGTGGTCCTTGGCCACAGCTGGATCCTCGGCCGCTTTCCGCCCGACGCGCAGGAAGAATTCTGGCCCAGCCACCCCGACGCCATCATTGCCACCGCCTTCGCCGGCGGTGGTCGAATGGAACCGGTGAGCGGCGGCTTCGAACTCAATGGGCAGTGGAAGTTCTCCAGCGGCGTCGATCATGCCGATTGCGCCATCGTGGCCGCGAAGGTCGGGGATGTGGGCACGACCCACTCGGCGGCTCCCCCCGTGTTTCGCATGGCCTTGCTGATGCCGGGCGAGTACGAAATCGTCGATACCTGGCACGCGGAAGGCCTCAAGGGCACCGGCAGCAAAGACATCAAGGTCGTGAACCAATTCGTGCCTGAACACCGCACCGTACTGTCGGACGACGTCACGGGAAACGACACCCCCGGCGCTGTGTTACACGACAGCTATATCTACTCCGTGGAGATGATGCCCTACTTCTTCACACTGCTGATCGGGCCGATCCTGGGCACGGCCCAGGGCGCCATGAACGAATACTGCGCCATCACCCGCGAACGGGTCGGGGCAATGTTCGGCGAGAGTATCGCCGATCAAGTGCCCGTGCAGACCCGCATCGGCGAGTCCCAATCCGAGATCCAGGCAGCGACCGCACTGGTCGATAGACACTCCCGGCGACTACACGAGGCAGGCGTTGCGGGCGTCGACCTGACCGGCATGGAACGCTTGGACAATCGGCGCAACCTGGCCTATGCGGCGAAGCTCTGTCTCCAGGCCTGCGACCGGCTCTCCGGCATGATGGGCATCACCGGCCAAAACGGCCGCAATGCGGTGCAGCGGCATTTCCGCGACAACCGGGCCATGCATAGTCACGGCGGTATCCAGTGGGATGCGTGCATGGCGCCTACCGGGAAGCTACTACTCGGCCGCCCCACCGACGATCCCAAAGCCGATGTCGACCTCGACTAGGCGTTAACTCGCCCGCGGTCAAACATAGCGCTGAAAAAAGTTCACCATGATCGCCGCCGATACGCGCGCCAGATCGGCAGCGGCGTCGAAGGCGTGTCCCTGTCCCGCGAACACATGCAATTCCACGGTGTTGCCGGCTTGTTTGAGGGCCTCGTGTAACTCGTAGGTATGCTCGACGGGTACGCGGGCGTCGTCGCTGCCGCTCAACAACAGCACGGGCGGCCACGGTTCGGCCGCGAAGCTGAGGGGGCTCGCCCGTGCGTGATCGTCGGGAGTCGCGTCGGCGCCTAGCAGCGTACTTACCGTATCATCATTCGTGGCATCGTCCAGCCGGTGGAGCTTGGTCGGCGGATAGAAGGCGCACACCGCGCTTACCTCGCTCGACACCTCGCCGCATTGCTCGGCGTCGAGGGAAAGCTGTTGCGATGCCGTGACGGCCGCAACCATCAGCGCCACGTGGCCGCCGGAAGAATTTCCCGAAATCGCAATGCGCGTTGGGTCAACGTTCAATTCCGCAGCGTGGGCACGCAGCCATCGCACCGCCGTGGCGATGTCTTCCAGTTGGGCGGGCCACTTGGCCTCGGTGGAAAACCGGTGCTCCGCCGCGAGGCAGACGAACCCGGCCTTGGCCAGGCTCAACCCGTAGATTTTTTGCTGCGCGCGCTCGCCCGATCGCCAACTGCCCCCGTAAACGAGCACCACGGCCGGGTTGCCATTGGGCTCGGCGGTCTCCGGCTGGTACAGGTCGCCGTGCAGGGGCCTGCCGCCAGGGGGCTCCGCAAAGAGACATTCGCGAATATCAATGCGTATCTTAGGCATACTCGCTCGATCGGTTGTCGGTCAGGAAGTCTCGGCTTGCGCCTTCTCCACCTTGATATCTTCCCACATTGCCCGCACGAGTTCCGGTCGTTCCGGTTGATCAAAATGATCGCGGAGCTTCTCGACAATAATCGTTCTTGCGGAATCCGGCCCCTCCTTTGCCTTATCGAAGTCGTGTATCTCGGCCAGAACTCTTCGCCAGCCGGTACTTTGACTACGAATATCGGAGTCCTTGAGTTTCGTGCTCAATGCGTCCAGGAACCCTTTGAGGGCGATAGGGTATCGATAAATTATCGCATTGCCGTTCTTGTTCAGGGACTCCAATCGCAGCCACTCTACCAACCGGACGAGTTCATGCTGATAATCCCGATCCCGCATGAACTCGAAGTCGCGGTGCGCATCGGCCCTAAACTCCGCGCGCAAATCATCTTCTCCGAATGGCTGATCGATGATTTCAAAGAACAACCGCGTCATCAGTTCGGCTTTTTCCCCCAAACCATAGGTGCCGGATTTGCGCTGCGCCTGGGAATAGGGGCTCATCCCGTTTACGCAGGGACACTCGAATCCTAGGGTCTTGAATAGCCTGAAACCCGCCAGCAAATCCAATCCCTTGCGGCCATGCCAACGCCCCCGCAAGTACTGGTCCCTCAGCGGCTGCAATACGGCGTAGTCGTCGGAGGGATGCAGGAAGAGGATGCTGAATAGATCTAGATGGCCATCCCGATGGGAACCCTTTTCCCAGATCTTGCGAACTTCACTCCACTTCGGCAATTCGCCTTGCAGGTAGTAAGCACGGCAAATTTCGAGCCCGTCCTTCTTTTTCGTGAGCTTCAACAGCTTCGCGATCCGGGGCCACTGCTCTGCCCGCTCGTCGCGCCACTTCTTGCTCCGCGTTTTCCAAAAGGAACGGTCCAGCTGCAACGGGTCTGTAGACGGATCATCCAAGCCTCGTCCATAGTGCTTGTCGCCCTTAACCCTTACCCAGAGCTCGTCGAGTTCCCCACCCCAATCACGCTCATCGAGCATGCCGGTCAACTTCCGGACCACTTGGGCCCGTACCGTATCCCCTTCCTTTGCATGATCGTAATGATGCAGGCCATAAAGGATCCGCTCCCAGTGGGGAAGGCGGTAGTCGAGGAAGACTTCGCGCCGGTTGCGGCCTTCCAATACGCAGACATTTTCATACATGAGCTCCAGCATCAGATCGTGTTGCATGATCATCTTGCTGCCGTACTCATTGAGCTCATCGAGGGCTAACCAGCTTTCAATATAGGTCAGCGCATAAATATCTGGTCCGCATCGGCGGCTGCTCTGCGAAGTATCTTCGTTGTCGATGTGCAAACCACCTTCGAACATCAATCGCGTCATCATCTCGGCATCGCAGATGAAGTGTTTGCGTAGTCCATATTCCTTGCCGTTACGGCTCGCATCCCGCAAGCCCAGCGCCAGGAAAGTGTGGGAACCGGCGAAGACGTCCGCGTGGCTACGACCAAAACTCTCCCCTGCTAAATAGGCATCGCGCAGGGGCTTTAGAACGTCGTAGTCCTGCACTGGATGGCAATAGAGCAACGAGAATAGGTCGAGATGGCGCCCATGGGTATCCTCGTCGTTCCACGATTCGTTGAGCTTCTCCCAATCGGGCAACTTTCCTTTTAGGAAATATTGCTTGACGACATTCATACCCTTCTTGGTCTTCTCACGCCCAAGCGTGCGCTCCACCTCCTTCCATTGAGCGGCCCGCTTCTTGGCCCACGCTTTGTCCTGGGGCCTCCAGTGCGCCGAGTCAACCTGCAAGGGATCCTTCGGTGTGTCCCTAACCAGCACCGGGCATACCTGATAAAAGCGGTCCTGAACGTGCGACAGGGCTTGCTGCGCAAAGTGCGGTCGCATCCCGTACTTGGTTTGCCGAGACTCTATCGTTAACCGATACGTCTGAACCCCATTACGGCCCTCTTCAACCTGGAACTCGAGGAAACTTCCGTTCCGTCTCAAGGCTGCCCCATACTTGTAGAAGCTCATGTTCTCGTAGATGAAGCGGGAACCCGGGTGCTCAACTTCTGCCACGAACGCTTCCGGGCTCAACTCGAAAAAGAGGTCCTTCGGTGTCTCGTCTCTTAAGATCCAGCCGGATTGTTTCAGGCAATGCAGAACCCGCTGCGGAATGCCTTTGAATACCTTTTTTTCGCAGCTCAGCTGCTTGTTCAGACCTTCCAAGTTCTCTTTGGGTACCACAAGCTGCGACGCCAGCAGCCTGAACCGAGCCTCGTCAAACTCAAAGTCGTCATCATCGTCAGCGTATTCTTCATCCCAGAAATAGGCCTTCACGAGTGTCCTACCGATTTCGGTGTCCGACGCCTCGTCAAATTCCTGCTCATACTGGTTCACCTTTACCTGGCCATCGACAATTTCTAGTACGTAAAGGCCGTCGCCCTCACTTTCGTAGAAGCTGTGGTTTTCCAGATAGGGCGATAGGGCATAGATGAGTTCCCAGTCGAAATCGTGGTCGACTTCGCCGTCGTTCACGAAAAAGACGAGGCGATCCTTAGTCCCGTTCTCTTTGAAATCGATGAGATGATCCTGCAGGCAGTCCTTGAGGTTTTCGTCGGCCTGCTTGGTATCGTCCGCGACGAATCCTAGGGTCTCCATCGCGCCCGTCGCGTTGCTGACCTTGAAGATCAGCTGAGATTTACCGCTGAACGAATTGCGACCCACCGGAACCCCTTGGTTTGAGCATTTACCGAGACCCAATTTTCCGCGATGGCAAGGTCTACTTCAGTGAACTAATCGCAGCTTTCCGCGAATCTAGCGGTTTCGAAAGGCTGTCGATAAGGCTCAAAGCGGGCTTATAAGCGCCGCCGGAGACCCGAGGTCAACCGGCCCGTGCACCTTGCGGTCATGGCCGCATAGACCATTGTCAGTGGGGCAACGCAGCGATATGTTGGGCGCATCGACGAACTAAGCCTACAAGAGGTCCATCATGAGCACTGCCGAAGCCATCAAACATCCCGCCGCCGGCGGCCCACCTACGAAAGCCCAAGGCGGCCCCCCTCCAGGCGCATTGGATGGCATGACCAGCGGCTTCGAAGGCCG
>JAHEKG010000016.1:0-19273 GCA_024638475.1 Rhodospirillales bacterium
TCGAGGCGCTGCTGAGCGTCGTCGGGCAAGATCCCCAAAGCATCCGCAACATCCGGCGCAGATATCGCAAATCCGGGCCCGCAGGCCGCAGTGCAGCGTAGCACCGCTAGATCCAGACCGTCGAATTCGATCTCATTGGCGGTCAAGCCCGAATCGGACCGACGCCTTAACCGCCCCTGTGGCCAAAAGCGGTTTAGTCGATGACCCAGGTAGGTTTTGCGGATTTGCAACCGGAAGAGCAGCCCGTTGGCTGACCGAACGGCGCGATGAAGGAGATTACGCACTTCCCCAACAATCGCTCGCAGGCAGATGGCTACCGCTAACCAACAAAGTATAGAAACCGCCGCGCTTAAGAATATTGCGTCATTTCCACCATCGGGACCTAGCTTAGCTTGGGGAAACAACAGAGCGGCTCGCGCCAATATCAATTCACCCGGTGCCAAAAAAATATGTACGGCCGAATCCGAAATGATTTCAAGTTGTGTTTGCCACTCGGCCATGGTCCGCGACTATGATCCCCGAAGAAGGGGGGAACCGTGACGGGCATCACATTACGAGGGGCCATTACTGCTCTAGTGTCCCCCTCAAGCGAACACCGCTATCGTTGTGCAGTGCGGAAGGGAATCCGCAAAACTTAGATCAAATCGACCCGCGCAGATCATGCCAAATCAATTTAGCCCATCAAACCGGTTGCCAACGTAGCCGAAACGTATCTTGCTGCGTGAATTATGTAAGACCCAAGGATGCAAATCATGTTCAAGCAAACGCGCTGTCTACTTATTTTTCTGACTTTTGGACTAGTCCCGATGCTTTCCGGTAATACCCAGGACCTGTCGGGCGACGACATGCGCAGTTTGGATGGGCAGGTACAGGAGATCAAATCCGACGTATTGAATATCGCGTCCGAGCTCAACGTCCTCGAAGAGCGGTTGCTTTACCCCTCGAGCACTCAGCTCGCCGTGTTTGTGTCGCTAGACGGTGAACAGGACTTCCGGCTCGATGCAATGCAGATCGACATTAACGGCGAACCGGTGGCTTATCATATTTATAGCTTCAAGGAGCTGGAGGCTCTGCAGAAGGGCGGCGTACAGCGCGTTCATACCGGCAATGTGGTCACGGGTAATCATGAAATAACGGTAACGATGACAGGTAAGCTCGAGAACGGCGGGGACTTCAGTGAGTCAGGAAATTTTGCGTTCACGAAAGGCGTAAAACCCAAGGCGCTTGGCGTGACCCTAAGGAGCGAAGGTTTTGGGACCACTACGATTCAGGTCGGGGACTGGTAGCGATGGGCCGCAAGTCCCTTTTAACCGGTCTGCTACTGGCTGGCTGCCTTGCTGCGAAACCCTCTGTGGGCGGAGAGTTAAAGGATCTGTATTTCGGTGAAGCCCTGTACTTTGCCTACCAAGGGGATTTTTTTGCGGCCCTGGAAAGACTCGATACCGAAGTCAAAATGCACGCCGGTGTCGACGAACCCGAGTTAGATACACTCTACTATCACATCGATGCCGCGGAATTCTCGCTAGGGGATTTCGAGCTGCGGTACCGCATGCATCATCGTGCGGGCCGCGCAATCAGAGCCGTGTTGGAAGGTGCGGTCGACGAAGCGACTCGTAACGACGCGGCTTTTCGCCTTGCACGTATCCATTTTCAGAAAAGCCAGATGCCGGAGGCAATGCAGGCGTTGGGGCGCATCGATGGCAAGGTGCCGGAAGCGATTCGCGACGACATAGAATTTTTGCGCGCCAACGTCTTGCTGGCGCAAGGCCACCCCGGGGCGGCCGCCGCCCCGTTGAGGGCATTGCAGGGATCCCGCAGTTTTGGTGGCCTGGCCGCCTATAACCTGGGCATCGCCTACTTACAAGGCGAGCAACGGCAGGAAGCGGTAACGCAGTTGGATCGCGCCGGGCAGACAAATGCAAACGGCCCCGCCGATCTTGCCATTCGTGACAAATCCAACTTGGTACTGGGCACCATGTTGCTTGAAGACGGCGACTACGCACGGGCCGCGGATTTCTTCGATCGGGTTCGTCTTGAAGGTCCATTCTCAAACCAAGCATTACTTAGTTCTGGCTGGGCAAGCATGTCGGCGGAAAACTTCGAACGCGCGGTAGTCCCATGGGGCATTCTTGCTGATCGCGAGGCGACTGACTTTGCCGCCCAAGAAGCTATGCTCGCCCTACCTTACGCCTACGGCAAACTCGATGTTCACGGTCGGGCGGCGGTGCTGTATGGCGATGCGCTGGATACCTTTGGCGCTGAGATTAACAAGTTAACCGCGTCTATCGAGAGTATTCGTGAAGGCAAGTTCCTACAGGCCTTAGCTAGGGAGGAGATCCGCAGAGACAAAGACTGGGTCATGCGCTTGCGCTCGTTACCGCAAAGCCCGGAAACCTACTATCTGATGGAACTTCTGGCCAGCCATGACTTCCAAACCGGGCTACAGAACTATCTCGACCTAGCAGATTTACACAACAAACTCGTCACCTGGCAAGCGGGTTTCGATTCCTATGAGGAACTCGTGGAAATCCGCAGCGAACATTACCAGCCGTTGTTACCAGCTGTGGATAAACGGTTTCGTCAGCTTGATTCCCGTTTGCGACTGCGTATCGAACAACACAGTATGCTGGTTAAGCGGCGCGATGATTTGCTAACTACGCCGCGACCAGAATTTCTCGCAACACGTCAAGAGCCGGAGGATCTCAAACGAATCGAGATGATCGAGGCCGCATTGCGGGACACTGCCGCCCAGTACCCGACAGTCATGACGGAACGCACACAACGCCTGAAGGGACTGCTGGCTTTCACCTTGGCTACGGACTACCACAACCGCTTGACGGAATTCGACAAAAATCTGCGTGACCTCGACGCTGCGATGCACATAGCGCAGGTGGAATACGATCATTATGTGCGTACCCGGCAGGCAGCTACCCACAGTTTTGTAGGTTACGGCAAGGACATTAAGTCGCTTCGCATCCAAGTGAGCCAGGCGCTCGACCGGATCGGTCTGCTAATGGCGCGGCAAGGGCACCTCATTGAAGTAGTTGCAATAGAGGCGCTCGTGTCACGCCGGGCCCGGCTAGAGAGTTTTAGCGATAAGGCGCGGTTTGCGCTCGCCGATAGTTACGATCGAGCCGCGCAGCGTCAGGCGAATACGGAAGCTGCGCCGTGATGGAACGGCAAGTCGTCTATCTGGTGATGATAAGCGCAGTCTTAGCAGGCTGTGCCACCAGTGGCGATCAAACCACGCTTGCGGAGCTGAAGCGCGTCCCGGCAGATCTCGAAGAAGTGCAGGTCGCCGATAGCCTGGAACGCGCCGCCGATAGCTATCGCCGCTTCTTAGAACAAACCTCGGCTAGCGCACGTACACCGGAAGCCATGCGCCGCTTGGCCGACCTTCAGATTGAGCGGGAGTATGGTGTGATGGGCGGCTCGATGGAGGTTGTCGAGATGGCCGCGCCGGAAGCCGCCGCCAACCCGATTGCTTCGCTTGCGGGCAGGGACGCGGTGGCAAAGCCGGCCGCATCGTCGGAAGGCGAGCAGGAATTCGAACAGCGCGCTACCAGCCGCGAGGAACTGGTCGGTGCCCCAGTCCTTGATGTGCCGCTACCCGGCGCCGGGAATGGCCAGGCGCCGGCCGGTCCCCAGGAAGCAATCGAAACCTATTGGGAGATTCTAAACACCTACCCGAATTACGAGCGTAACGATCAGGTGCTTTATCAATTGTCGCGAGCCTATGACGAATTAGGCGAACCGGACGAATCCATGCGAGTGACCGATCGGCTCGTCAAGGAATTCCCACAATCGGCCTATGTGGACGAAGTATATTTCCGGCGGGGAGAATATTTCTTCGTACGTAAGAAGTATCAAGATGCGGAGAAGTCCTATCAGTCTATCACCGCCATGGGACCGCGCTCTTCCTACTACGAATTGGCCTTGTATAAACTAGGCTGGACTTTGTACAAACAGGGCCTCTACGAAGAGGCCCTGCATAATTATGTCGCAATGTTGGACTACCGCCAGTCCATCGGCTATGACTTCGACGAGTTAACGGAAGATGACGAGGAGCACCGGATCGCCGATACCTTCCGCGTAATTAGCTTGAGCTTCTCCAATCTCGGCGGCCCCGAAGTTGTGGATGAGTATTTTACCGCACATGGTGCTCGTCGCTACGCCGATAAGATCTACGGTAACCTTGGCGAATTCTATTTCGGCAAGCTACGCTATGAAGATGCCGCGTCAGTATATAAATCGTTCATAGAGCTAAACCCTTTCCATAGAGTATCGCCACACTTCAGCATGCGAGTCGTGGAGATATACGCGGAGGCTGGTTTTCCACGTTTGGTTGTAGAAGCCAAGAAAAATTTCGCAACCATCTATTCATTAGATGCGGAATATTGGCGGTACTTCGACCTCGAAACGTCGCCCGACGTTGTGAAATTCCTGAAAACCAACCTAACGGACCTAGCCGGTCACTACCATGCGCTTTATCAGGATGCAGAATTCGTCGACGAGCGTCCGCAGAGCTTTACGCAAGCGCAACACTGGTATCGGGAGTATTTGCATTCGTTCCCGCAGGAGACCGAGTCAGCCAGCATCAACTATCAATTGGCGGATCTATTGCTTGAGAACAAAGCGTTTGGTGATGCGGCGATGGAATACGAACGTACGGCCTATGGCTATGAGCTGCATGATCAGGCTGCCGCGGCGGGCTACGCGGCCGTCTATTCTCATCGCGAGCATTTGGCGACTGCAACCGGCGCAAATCGTTTTGAGGTTATGAAGGATGCAGTGACGAGTTCACTACGCTTTGCGGAGGCGTTCCAAAGTCACGAGCAAGCGCCCAACGTCTTAGGTGCCGCGGCGGACGACCAGTACGAGCTGGAGGACTTTCCGGCGGCGATTGACTCCGCACGCAAGCTCATTGAACGTTATCCCGATTCACAGCTTGATCTGCGCCGCGAGGCGTGGGCGGTGATCGCCCATTCTTCCATTGATCTGAGCCAATATGCACAAGCGGAGAATGCCTACATCAATGTGCTCGACCTCACTGCGGCGGACGACGAGTCCCGACCGGCGATAGTCGATGGTCTTGCGGCCGCCATTTACAAACAGGGTGAGCAAGCCAGCCTGTTGGAAGACTATCAGGCAGCGGCGGATCATTTCTTAAGAATCAAGGTGGCGGCACCCAGTTCGGACATACGTAGTGCAGCAGAATACGATGCCGCCGCGGCCCTAATGAAGTTGCAGGATTGGGCCACGGCCTCAAACGTGTTAGAGGAGTTCCGGACTACCCATCCGGAGCACGAGCTAAATCGGGAAGCAACGATACAGCTGGCTCACGTCTATCGCGAGGCAGGTCAGATCGAACGCTCCGCGCTGGAACACGAACGCATCGCGGCGGAAGCGACTGAAACCGAAATTAGTCGCGATGCTTTGTTGGTGGCCGGCGGATTGTATGACGAGGCTATGGCGATGGCCGATGCGGTTCGGGTATATCAACGTTACGTGACCGAATATCCTCTGCCGATGGACGTCGCCATGGAAACCCGCAATCGCCTGGCGGAAATCTTCAAGTCGCAGTCCAATGACGAGCTTTACTATGCCCAACTCAGTGCCATGGTCACGGTGGACAGGGAGGCGGGTCAAGAGCGGACGGACCGGAGCCGTTTTCTGGCGGGCAAAGCCGCTTTAGTCTTAGCGGAAGTTACTTTTCTGGATTTCGTCAGCCTGCCGTTGGCACAGCCATTTGAGCAGAGTCTGGCCGAAAAACAGCGGCGCATGGATATTGCGCTAGCGAGTCTCGAGGAGCTAGTTGGCTATGGTGTAACCGAGGTCACGGGGGCAGCCACCTACTACATTGCGGAAACTTACTTGGCGTTCAGCACGGCGCTGATGGAGTCGGAACGCCCGACGGGTTTGAGTAAGGCGGAAATGGTTGACTACGAATTGGTAATCGAAGAGGAAGCATTTCCGTTCGAAGAGCGTGCTATTGAAGTGCATGAAGCGAACTTCCAGCTTTTGGCCTCGGGCGTCTACAACACCTGGGTCCAGAATAGCCTCGACAGGTTAGCCGGCATGATGCCGGGCCGGTATGCGAAAGCCGAACTTAGCGGTGGTTTCGTGGGCTCCATTAACACTTACGCTTACAGAGCGCCTGGTGCCGCACCCCTTGAGCTAAGCGAGGAACCGGGTGTCGAAGTTTCTCGGGCCGACCAAGCCGAGACCGCCGCATCGACTGTCGCGGAAAACATAGACGATGAAACCAGCTCCGAGTTGCCCGCGGCCAACGATGGGGCACCAAAAGATGACGGTATTCCCGTTCAGGTTTCTGCAGCCGGCGCAGCGCCGAACTAACGACCGAGACAACCTATGCATCTCACCAACTTCAAAACCTCGCCTCAGCTTCCGCATTGGACATTGCTGGGACTGGCAGTTTGGTTAAGCGGCTGTGCTTCAACGCCGCAATCTGCTCCGAGGATCTCTGCCAACATAGAGATTCAGGAATCCGTTGGATTCACGATCACCGAGCCGGGACGTGTGAGTACCGATCACCGCGGAGATTACGAAGAGGCTCAACGGCTGCTCGAGATGGGAGACAGCAAGCAAGCGATTACCCTGCTGGTCGCGTTAGCGGATGCGGTGCCGCATTTGAGCGCGCCGCGGATCGATCTCGGGATCGCCCATCACCGTGCCGGCAATCTGGAGCTTGCACAGGAAAATCTATTGCGAGCATTGCAAGGCAATCCAGAACATCCGATCGCGTTGAATGAGTTGGGTATCGTTTACCGCAAGATGGGGCGTTTTGCCGAGGCCAAAAGGCAATATCAGGCTGCTTTGGCGATGTATCCCAACTATCACTACGCCCGCCGGAATCTGGGGGTGCTATGTGACCTGTATCTTGCGGATTTGAACTGTGCCTTGGAGAACTACGAAGCGTACATGGTCAGCGTCGGTGAGGATGCAGAAGCCGCCGTGTGGATAGCAGACATTCGTCAAAGAATAGGCCGGGAGGAGTAGACCATGGTCTCACGCCAGATGCTGATCAGTTGTGCGGTCCTGGCGGCTGTTGTCGCCCGCGCGGAGGAGCCGATTGAGGACCAAGCGGCTGCGTCGAACGCCGCGATGGAGGTGGTCGCCGAAGCCGAGCCAGCCGATGGAATCCAGGGGCCTAAGGCGATGTCGGGCATGTCGATTCTCGGTAACGAAGAAGCGCCCAAGGCACTGGTAATAATTCCTTGGAAGTCGTCAAGTCTCGGCGACGACATCAGTCTTTCCGATACGTTGGATGATCGGGCTCGACCGGTAGACAAAGAAGTATTCTTGCGCGAGCTTCGATTCTACGAAATACGTTCGGAAGCGGGCGAATAATATTTCGCGCGATGTGCAATTTCGAGTGCGTAATGGTTATCGATCTAAGTAGAGTTTTTGTTTCGAAGAACTTAATGGCTGAACGTGCACTGGTTCACATTCACGGGCTTGCTACAGACTTAACCTTGTGCCTAATTCGGGTTGTCCCTGCAATATGTCAACTGAGGGTTTGGTAATGGACTTCTTCTATTCGATAGTTAGCTTCTTTTCGTCGGGTGGCGTATTCATGTATCCGATACTTGCGGTGTTTGCCGTCGGTGTCGGTATCGCGTTGGAGCGCTACATTACGTTGGTGATAATCACCAACAAGAATCAAACGGTGTGGAAAAAAGTGCAGCCGCTGTTAGCGGATGGTGACTTTGAACAGGCTCGTGAGATGACCAGTGCGGATGAATCCACCATTTCACAGGTACTGAGCATGGGTTTGTCTTTGCAAGGTGCCGTGCGTCGACGCGAAGATATCGAGATCGCGATGGAGGAAAGCATGATGGAAATCGTGCCGCGTCTTGAAAAACGCACACCCTATGTGGCCTTGGCATCGAGCATCGCCACGCTACTCGGGTTGCTCGGTACGATCATGGGCCTGATACAGGCATTTACGGCGGTGGCCAATGCCAATCCAGCCGAGAAAGCGGACCTGCTGTCTGCCAGCATTTCCGTGGCCATGAATACGACGGCGTTTGGTTTGATGGTCGCCATCCCGCTGCTGATTACCCACGCAATTTTAACGAGCAAGACCGGCGACATCGTCGATAGCTTGGAAATGGCTACGGTCAAGGCGCTGAATGTGTTTTCCAGAAGGGCAACACGCGCAGTAGAGGCCTAGGCAAATGGCGAGGCAGCATCACTACCGGCGTCGCACGAAGGGCGACGCCCACGAGATCGACGTCACCACGTTTCTAAATCTCATGGTCGTACTGGTTCCCTTTTTGTTGATTACGGCAGTGTTCTCTCGGTTGACGATTGTAGAACTCAACTTGCCGAGCTCGACAGGCGGACCCACCCAGGGCCAGGACAATTTCAGAGTTGAGGTGATCGGCCGTGATGCGGGTATCGAAATTACCAACGGTAAGGCTGTAATCGGCACGATCCCTAACAAGGATGGCGAGTTTGACTTGGAGACGCTGTCGAACTTTATGCAGGAGCTCAAGCTCGAATACCCGGCACAAGACTCTGCATCGGTGTTGATGGAGGCGCAGATACCCTACGACTATTTGATTCAGGTGATGGATATCGTGCGCGCGGCGGAAGTTCCAGTCGAAGATTCCATCGAGGGTGAACAGACATTTGAACTCGTCGCCCTATTCCCGGAGATCTCTGTCGGAGATGCGCCATGAGAAATACGCGCCGTATCAAGCGAATGTCGCGTAACCGCGTCAAGATCACAAAAATGAATCTGACGTCCCTCATGGACGTATTCACGATTCTGGTTTTCTTTTTGTTGGTTAATTCGGGTTCCGTGGAGGTGATGCAGGCGCCTAAGGATATGGTACTGCCGGAATCTCACGTCGAGGCTAAACCCCGTGAGACGGTGATGATTTCGATCAGTGCCGAGGACGTATCGATCCAGGGTAGGGTTGTTGCTCGAGTCGGCGACATCATGGACGGTAAGGTGGCCAGCTATGCGCCCATTACCGCGCGTTTGGCGGAGCTGAGAGACAGCATTATCGGTCCGAGTACTCGACTCGCGGGTCAGGAGATCACAATTCTTGCCGACAAGTCGGTGCCATTTATCGTAGTTCGTAAGGTGATGTCGATTTGCACAGGCGAAGGGTACGAAAACGTGTCCCTAGCTGTCAGCCAAAAGGAAGCGCAGGTCGCGACGCTATAGCGTCGTCGGGCTTTCGAGGACAACCGCGTGAATTCAGAACGTTCTCAAGATGAGAATTCCCTTCGCGTTCAGGTCGAAGACTCGGAACGCAAGGTGCGCGAATTGCAGCGTGAGCTGGAGGCCGCCAACGCTGAGCTTGGGCTCCTGACCCCACAGCGTCATCAGTACGAACTCCTGTCCCAGATTTGCCAATCCTTGGAAGAGTTGAAATATCTCGAGGCCGGCGATCTGTTTTGGGATGTGCAGAATCGGCCTGATGAATCCGCCGTCTACCTGCAATCGGCACGCGCAAAGGTCGCCAAGTTCAGTGCAGATATCAGCCAGCTAGAGCAACGCCGCCAGGCCATTCTCGAAAAAATCAACGACAAGCACGCGGTACTAAACGATTTACACTACGATCTCGAAGAAATCCTCGAGCGCCAAGAGGCACGCGACAATGAGTGGCTAGTCGAGCGCGAGCTCCGAGAGCTCCCCTATCGGCCACAGGTCATGCCATGGTCGCGCGGTGGTGAAGAAGACCGGCGTTTCCGCCATTCCGTAGGTATTTCCGTTGCGACGGCTTGTGCGGTTGCCCTGCTATTAGGCAGCATAGCAATACCCTTGGTGCAGCAAGAAAAGATAACGGTGTTGCCGGAGCGCGTCGCTAAACTGGTCCGCGAAGAGCGGGCCCTGCCACCGCCACCGCCGCCCGTACCCGAACCCATTGTTCCGGATGAACCGTTGGAACCGGAACTTGCCAAGGAGCAGCCGCCCAAAACCGACTCCCAGTCGATAGAAGAACCGCGGGTGGCGCAAACATCGGAGCCGACGAACCGGGAAAAGGTGAAGTCGAAGGGTATTCTGGCTTTCCGTGATAGCTTTGCAAGCCGCGCTAACCTACGGTTGACGGCTCAGCTGGGTGCGCAGGCCAGCCTCAGTAGTGCAGGCGCGGAGGGCGTTGGCTTGCCGACCCGGTCTATGGTTACCACCTCGGCGCCCGGGTCCAGTGGGGGCATCAACCTGGCAAGCATTAGCCGCGACATTGGTGGCGGCGGTGTGGAAGGCGACGGCCTAGCCGGAGTCCAGGTATCTAGAGTGGCGAGTTCAATCGGCGGGGCGGAGGGTCCTGACCGGCCGCTGAGCGCGGGCCGCTCTGCGGGGCGCACGGATGAAGAGATTCAAATTGTGTTCGATCGCTACAAGGCCGCTCTGTATCGACTCTACAATCGAGAATTACGGCGGGATCCGACGTTGCGGGGCCAAATCGTTCTGCGCCTGACCATCGAACCCGACGGCAGTGTGTCATTGTGTCAGCTGCAATCGTCGGACATGGGTGCGCCGGCTTTGGCTAACCAGGTTGTGAATCGTGTGCAGAGCTTCGATTTTGGCGCGAAGGAAGATATCGTCGCAATGACGATTATCTATCCCATCGACTTCCTTCCCGCTGCCTGATCGGCGGGATTTACATAACAGTGAAAGAGTCTCTGCCGTTCACTTTCATGGTCAAGGCAGGCCCACCCGACACCCTTTAACACACTGTTTTTCAATAATTTTTCAGAAAATTTCGCCGGCTTGCGACACTGTGACGGAGTTCACAATTTGCTGCCGACACGTGGGCGATAGTGCCGACGCGAAAAAGGCAAACCCATCGAAAGATGGGGACGCAAAGTCACCGGCCTAAGGATTGTTCAAATCTAGGGTAGCGGGACCGCTCGAATCTTCGGAGTTCTTTCGAGCTGTCCCCAATTGGTGAGTTAAGCGCACTGGTATAGGTAGCGACGAGCCAATGGCAGCACGCAAAACAACAGCCCAAGGGGCGTTGGTCAACAGGCTAATGAGGGGGTGGAGTGGCCGGTGGCTGCTCATTGCCGCGCTGTTAGCGGTTTTCGCGTCACCTGCTCATGCTCAAGACTGTTCCGATTATCCCAACGGTGTACTCGATGGTGCCACCGGCACCGTCGCCCCATCGCAGTTGCAGATCGACACAAACTGCACGATCCGCAACTATCCGGCCTCCAACCCGCTGCGCACGAATTTCAGCTTTCTGACGCAACCTGGTCAAACCAACGAAAGATGGTTGATCATCTTCGACAACGTCGTGCACACCGGTCAAATGGCCTGCAACAGTGTTGCCGGCCACAAGATTTGGTTTACGAATGGCTCGTCGACGACAATTCAGGAAGGTTGTCAAAACCTACTGATCCCAGTCGAGAAGATCGACAAGGGAACCGACACCGGGCAAACCACAGCCACGGTGGGCGTGCCATTCACATATCGGTTAACGATGCCGGTATTGTTCGATCCGGGCACTGAGGTAGTAATTAACGTGGCCGGATCCGTCAATGATCTGCACGGCGTTACGGTCATCGATGATCTCAACGAGACCGGTGTTGACCTTACCTACATCAGTCACGTCGCCTACGATTCCGCCACCGGAGCGTCCATCCCGCACACCTTCACCAACGTCGGCGGCGTACTCACATTTGATAATTTCCCCATCATTCCTGCTGGCGATCAAATCATCGTTGACATCACCGTCGTGCTGGAAGACACGCCTACTAATACTGTGGGCACCCAGTTCATCAACACCGCGCGATGGGATTTCGGTCGCCTCATCGACGGGGTGTTCTACGAGCCCCTGCCCGGCGAATGGGGAATTTCGCCGCCGCTGACCATCGGCGGGCCCGTCCTGACCACGAATAAGTCCGGTCCAGCGACGCTGAGCTTTGCTCAGGCCGGCGACTTCGTCTGGGATGTTCAAAATACGGGTAGCAGTGATGCCTTCGACGTCACCATATTGGATCGAATACCGGACGGCCCCAGCGGCGGTATGTGTGATGCGACACCGGTGGTGCAGAGCGCCCGGGTATTTGCGGCCGACGGCGTAACGCCTGTCCCCGGGAAGGGTCCGCTCAGCGCAGGTAGCGACTACGCACTCAGCTACAGCGGCGCCCCCACCTGCGAATTCACGCTGACGACGCTGAGTGCGGCAGCCGTGATTGGGCCGGGTGAACGCCTGATTGTGACCTACCAAGCTCAGCTCGATACAGACACCCTGCACGGTGTGACCTTGACGAATGTTGCCGGCGCTACCCAATGGTTCAATGGCGATGCTAGCGTCACGGCGCGGCAAGCTTATACGCGCGTGTTGACCGATGGCACGGTCGGTACGGTGGATCACGAGGATGCCCATAGCGTCGACGTTTTACTCACCGGGAATTTCTTCGAAAAGACCGTCGCTAACCTGACCAGCGGTACGAGTCCCGCAATACTCGCTGCCCCAGGCGACGTGCTCCGCTACACGCTCCGCGTCAGAAGCACAGACAGCCCGCTGAACAACGTCACCATTCGCGACGATTTGGGTGCCCTCAACAGCGGCCAAGTATTCGTGCCGGGTTCGCTGCGGTTAGTGCCGGGTTCGCTACCGCCGGGCGCGGACGCTTCCGGAACCAATCCCGCCGGCGGCACCAACGGCGCCGGCATACTCGACGTGGGCAATCTAAACTTGCCAGTTAACGGCCAGGCCGAACTGCAATTCGATATCACCTTGGAATCCGCTTTGTTGGACGCAACGGTCGTCCTCAATCAGGCGGATTTGATCGATACGGTGAAGATCGCCGACAGTGACGACCCTAACATCAACGGCGTGGCTGATCCCGGCGTTCCCGGTGACGAGGATCCGACTCGGGTCGTGATTCAGGCGGCGCCACCGAACGCGCTGTTGAAGGCCAATACCCAAGGTACCGCGGCGATTGGCGAAAGTTTCCGCTATCGAATTTCCGTGCCCGCAACACCCCATAGCGCGCCACTCTATGACGTGCGCGTCATCGATAACCTGGTGGCTTCGGCAGCGGATCTGGAATATGTCGACGTCGCCTATGTTGCCGGCCCCGCTTCCTGGACACCGGTTAATACCGGTTCTGCTACCAACCTCGTCATCGAAGATTCGGGTGGCGGCATCGATGTTCCTGTCGGCGAGCAGGCGGTCATGGATATCACGGTGCGCTTGCGAAATACGCCGACCAATGTTGCGGGCCTAACGTTCACTAATACGGCTGCCTATACCTACAATCAGCTCGACAACGATACTTCAACGCAATTGACTGGCTCGGCAGGCACGACGCAGCCAATGACCGTCGTCGAACCAGAACTCACTCTAGAGAAGACCGGCCCGGCCCAAATGCGCGCGGGCGTCGCAGGTACTTTTGTACTGAACCTGCACAACACTGGTGATTCTCCAGCCCACGGCGTTTACGTGACCGATCAATTACCGAATATTGCCACTGGGGGAATGTGTGATACCGCCCCGACTCAGGTTAGCGTGCAACTATTCGAAGCCGACGCCGTTACCCAGGTAGCGCCTCCGTTGGTGCAGGGTACTGATTACAGGCTCACGTTTACGGGTGATCCGACGTGTACGTTCGATATCGAGCTGCTCACTGACACGGCGGTAATCGGCGCGGACCAACGGTTACTGATTGCCTACGACACCGTGCTGGATGCAGGCACTCAAGAAGACGCGCTGTTGAGCAATATCGCGGGCGCGACGCGCTGGTTCAGCACCGACGTCAGCGTAGCCAATCCTGAAAGTCGCGAATACGCGCGCGTAGTGACCGACGGCACCCCGACGGTCCTCGATCACGAAGATGTTTACACGGTGATGGTCAACCAACCCATCCTGATCTTTGAGAAGACGGTTGCAAATCTGACCCGGGGTGACGATCCGGCTAGTTTGGCCACCCCGGGGGAGCGACTACGCTATAGCCTGCGGGTAGAAAACGCCAGCGACCGGCCGTTGGACGATTTCAGTATCGTCGACGAGTTGGATCGGCTGAATGCCACGGCCGCTTTTCAGGCGGGGACGCTTAACGTCGTGACCGTCCCCAACGGCGCAGACTCGGCTGCGACGGATGCGGCTGGCGGCAGCGCCGGTACGGGTCTACTCGATGTACGCAATCTAAGTCTGGCCGGTCTCGGCGATAGCCTATTGATCGAATTCGAGGTCGATTTGGCGCCTGTGATCGCCAATGACAGCTTTGTTTATAACCAATCCGAGGTGCGCGTTGCCGGCCAGGCCATCACGGTGAGTGACGACCCCAACGTCAACGGAGCCGCCGATCCCAATGTGAATGGCGATGAAGATCCGACCCAGATCCGCATTGAATCCGCGCCGGCCTTTGATATCGATAAAATTTCTTCTTACGTGACCGGTGATCCGAGCGTACTGCTCGCCGGTGAGACGCTGCGTTACACCGTTACCGTTCGAAATATCGGTACCGATCATGCGACCGGCGTGGAGCTGCGCGATCAAATTCCGGCCAATACGACCTACGTGGCGGCTAGCACAACGCTCAACGGGGTGGCAGTTGCGGACGCGCCCGGCGGCGGTTCACCGCTAACCAATGGGACGCTCATCAATGCGCCGCAAGATGGGACCCCCGGTGTACTGAATGCCGGGGTGGCCGATAACACCGCCACCATCGTCTTCGATGTTGTGGTTTACCCCGATGCCCCCGATGGCACGATCATATCCAATCAGGCCTTCGTCGACGCGGTCGATAACGGCGTCGCCGATCAGCCGTCGGATGATCCGAGGACCCCCATCGTCGACGACCCGACGCGCGATGTGGTCGGTAATTTTCCGCTATTGTTTGCGCCGAAGTCTGCCGCCCTAGCGGTCGATTTGGGTTCGCCTGGCATTGTCGATCCCGGTGATGTGCTGCGGTATACCATTACGATTTACAACAACGGCACGATTCCGGCCACGGCCGTGGGTCTCGCCGATATGGTGCCCGCCGATACGACCTATGTGGCCGATTCCGTAACCCTCAACGGCATTTCGGTCGGGGTACCGGATGCCGGCGTATTCCCCTTGATCGCAAGGATTCCAATGAGTTCCGCGGATCTCACGCCACCACTGCCGAATGCTGGCGAGGGTATGCTGAACCCGGGCGAATCCGCCGTCGTGCAGTTCGACCTACAAGTTAATGCCGGCGTCGCGCCGGGTACGCTGATCACCAATCAGGCGATTGTCTATACCGAGGAGCTGCCCAACCTGCTCACCGACGGCGACGGTAATCCCGCGACCGGACCCGAGCCCACCGTCGTTGTCGTGGGTGATGCGCAGCAACTGTCCATCGTCAAGGAAGTTGCGGTGGTGAATGGTGGGGCGGCGTTGCCGGGCGCAACCCTCGAGTATGCAGTGACCGTAAGGAACGTGGGCAGCGTGCCGGCGCAATACGTGGTGATCACCGACGATCTCGATGCAGTGAATCCCGGCTATATCACTTACGTTGACCAGTCCGCGACGCTCAACGGCCTCACCGACGGCGTCAGCTTCGCCGGCACGACCATCACGGCGGATTACTCCACCGACAATGGCGCTCTAGATCCGGACGAAACCATTACGCTACGTTTTCGCGCGATCATCAATCCGGCCCTCGCCACCGGAACCCGCATCATCAACACCGGCCGGGTCACCTGGAACGATCCTGCCCAGTGGGCGGAGGCAAGTGTGTCCATTGACGTTGGCGCCGTGCCGGAAGCGGGCATGCTGAGCGGCAATGTGTGGCACGACGCCGATCATGACGACAATCTGGATGGGGTAGAACGGCTGCTCGAAGGCTGGACCGTCGAGTTGCTGCGAGACGACCGGCCCATTCGCTCCACAGTGACTGACGTCGACGGTTATTTCCTGTTCAGCGGCGTGCCGCCAAACTACCTTACGACCGAAATGTATTCGCTGCGTTTCAGCGCGGCGGGCGCCGGTAGTCGCACAGCGCTCATGGGAGAGACCGAGTCGGATTTCACCGATGGCCAACAACGGATCGATGAGATCGAGGTGCTAGCCGGCAGCAATCTGCTCAATCTGAATATGCCAGTCGATCCCAATGGGGTTATTTACAACTCAATATCAAGAGCTCCCGTCCCCGGCGCGACGGTGTTCCTGCTCGATATCCGCAACGGGGCGCGCCTGCCGTCGGATTGTTTCTATGACCCGAACCATCAGGGGCAGGTCACGGTTGGCAATGGGTACTACAAATTCGGTATGACCTTCAACGACCCCGCTTGCCCACCTGGCAGCAATTACTTAATCGAAGTCATCGCTCCGGACAGCACCTATATCCCGGGAGTTTCGGAGATAATTCCCCCGACTTCGGATCAGAATAGCTTCGCCTTCGATGTGCCGGCATGTCCGGGCTCGGCCAACGATGCGGTGCTGGCCACCAATAACCACTGCGAAGCGCAGCCATCGGAGTTTCCGCCGGCCCGCGCTGTGCCGGCCCGCAGTCCTGCCACTGCACATCATCTTTTCCTGCGACTCGACGACGGTGGGATACCGGGCTCCGCACAGCTGTTCAATAACCACATCCCGCTGGATCCGCGCTTGGACGGCGCCGTCGCCGTGTCTAAGACAACGCCAATGCTGAATGTGTCCCGCGGCCAGCTAATTCCTTACGTGATCACGGTGAGCAACTCCTTCGGCCTCGATCTGCAGGACGTCAATGTGGTAGATCGATTTCCTGCCGGTTTCAGGTATGTGGAGGGGTCTGCGCGGTTTGACGGCGTCAAGACTGAACCGGCGTTGGTCGGCCGCGAACTGATTTGGTCCAACTTATCGTTAGCGGTCGATGGCCGCCACGAGATCAAGTTGCTGCTGGCCGCCGGTGCCGGCGTTAGCGAAGGCGAATTCGTCAATAGGGCGCAGGCGGTTAACGCAATTACCGGCGGCATCATGTCCGAGGAAGCTTCGGCGACGGTCCGGTTAGTTCCCGACCCGACCATGGATTGTACCGACGTAACCGGCAGGGTATTCGAGGACAACAACCGCAACGGTTTGTCGGACCCAGGCGAGCAAGGGTTAGCGGGTGTCCGCGTGGTAACGGTTACCGGGCTGGCGGCGAAGACCGATAAATATGGCCGCTACCACATCACCTGCGCAATTGTTCCGAATGAAAATCGCGGTAGCAATTTCGTGCTCAAGCTTGACGACCGCACTTTGCCGAGCGGGTTCCGCAGCTCCGTTCAGGCAACGCAGGTGCGCCGGGCGACGCGCGGTAAAGCCCTCAGAATCAACTTCGGTGCCTCCATTCATCGCGTGGTTGGTTTGGATTTGGCCGACGCGGTATTCGAACCGGGCACCGCGGACATGCGTCCCCAATGGCGCCCCCGCATTGGCATGCTCATGAATGAACTGCAGAAGCAGCCGGTGTTGTTGCGACTCTCCTATGTTGCCGACCTCGAACCCGCAGCGCTCGTAGACCGCCGGTTGAAGGGCCTGAAAGCAGAGATCATGGGCGCCTGGAAGGACCTGAATTGCTGCTATGAGCTGGTGATCGAGACTGAAATCTTCTGGCGCCTGGGCGGTCCGGCAGACAAACCGAGGAGCATGCGCGAATGAACACGATGTCGCCGCTGCCGCGGATTATTCTATTCGGCTTGCTGGTGGCCTCGAGCCAGGCGAGTGCCGAGAAGACCGACGAGATGGGGCTTGGCGAAGCCGTCGAGCGCCATTTGCCGGATGCCGAGCCCATGATGCAGTGGGTTCAGGATCCGGAGCGCATCGCGCGGGAGGAAGGCGATGCACTGGAGACTCGTGAAACCCTCGCCCAGGGCCTGGAAACCATCAAGCTGAGCAATCTCGTGCCGCCGATTCGTTTCGAATCCGGCGTAGCGCAGATTCCCGATTCCACCGTGGACTCGCTGGCACAGATACTGGAGCGCATGCGGGACCGGATGAATGTACGCCTGCACCTCATTGGTCACGCGGATACTCGGCGATTATCCCCGGCGTTGGCGGAGATCTACGGCGACAACGCCGGTCTATCGCGGGAACGCGCGGGTCGTGTTGCCGAGCACTTTCAAACCGAGCTGACCTTGCCTGCCGAAGCCGTTTCCTACGAATGGGCGGGCGATACGCTGCCCGTCGCATCTAATCTCACCGCGGAAGGTCGTTCTTTGAACCGCCGGGTCGAGGTGGAAGTTTGGTACGACGAAGTGACGGAGCAAGTAGCTTTAGAGGAGTTTCTAGTTCCCCACGACATCAAGCGCGTCAAAGTTTGCCGTATGGAGACGGTCTGTAAGTTGCGCTATGTTGAGGGCCATGCTCATCGGGCGAGGGTAAGAAATCTGATAGCACCCTTGCATTACGAAGCCGAGGGAATGGAGGTCAGCGCAGAGTTTGTTGACAGTATTCGCCAAGGTTTCGAAAATTTGAGTGACAAGCAAAATGTGCTGGTCAAATTCGTGGGCCACACCGATGACGCTCCGCTCACCGGCAGAACGCAGCGCATTTACGGCGATCACGTCGGCCTGTCTAAGGCGCGTGCTCGGCGTACAGCACTGGCGGTGCAGGACGCGCTCAATCTCCCGACCGCGCAGATCGACAGCGACGGTCGCGGCGCGGCTAAGCCATTACGCTCGAATGCAACGGCCGAAGGCAAAGCCCTGAACCGCCGTGTCGAAGTCGAGTTCTGGTATGACGACCCCCTGCAAGAGCTGCCGGACGAGCCGCAGCTGTGCCCGGAATCGGCCGGCGCCGAATTGGTAACTAAGGTTTACGATCCCCCATGGGGCGAAATTACTGATCTTGATTTCGTGGACGGTCAACCCGTCATCCCCGCTGGCTACTCGGCTAACCTCCGCCGAGGCCTCGCGGAAGTGGCCGACAAGACTAATCCTCGCTTGCGGTTTGTCGGCTATACCCGCAACGAGCATCTCGCACGCCGTACTGCAGCGGTGTATGGCGACGATATTGGTTTGTCGGCCTCGCGCGCGCGGCGCACGATGGAATTGGTTAAGGCCGAAATGGAGCTTCACGGCAATCAGGTCGAATTCGAAGGCCGCGGTTATGTGCATTCTGACGATGTGGTCAATGCCGGGTTTATCCAGGGCGAGACCTCCCACGTAGCGGTCCAGGTGGTTTACGACGAGTTGGCTATCCTGGACGATTATGAGGGCGTAGACATTACCCGGATTACGCGGGAGCTAAGCCCGCAAAATCCGTTGGCCCTCAACCTGATGCGCATCACGGTCGATGGCGAGCCTATCGACGATCCCAAGCGCAGCTCATCCGATATCCAACGTTGCACA
>JAHEKG010000016.1:19283-23644 GCA_024638475.1 Rhodospirillales bacterium
ACATTCAGTTCGGTTACGACAATCTCCGTTCTGCGCCGCGTTTGAGTGTTAGTGCGAAACCGGAGCGTACCGTTATTTCGGATATGGTGATCTTCGAGCCGCTGCCGCCGATTACGCCATTCTTCTTGATGGATGAACCCGAACCCCGACTGCGTAAGCGGGCGAGTGATGTGCATTTCCGGATGTATACGAATTACTCCCATTTCGTCGAGCGCGCAGAAGTTCGGGTATTTGAGGCCGGTCAGTCGCTGCAATCGCAACCCATGGATGTCGTGCCCATCGAGCTTAACGGGGTCGCCACCTGGGAGCCGCCGGTCAACGAGTTTAAGGCGCCGG
Organism: Rhodospirillales bacterium; assembly: GCA_024638475.1. Lineage (GTDB taxonomy): Bacteria > Pseudomonadota > Gammaproteobacteria > Steroidobacterales > JAHEKG01 > JAHEKG01. Next base: position 19,620 of record JAHEKG010000016.1, read on the forward strand.
TGGAAGAGCTCGTTTACGTGCTGAGGGCCTATGGCGCTGATAACAACTTCGATGAAACCAGCCCGCGGCCGTTGTGGGTAGTTTACGCCACGCCCGATGAATACGACGTGGGCGAACCAGGCCCCGACCTCGAATCGGATCCGGAACTGTTCGCGGCCTACGGGGAAAACGCTTTGGTCCGCCACAACATTGGATTGAGCAGCGGCACCGTCAGCGTGCGGGGGAGCGTGCCCAAGGATCACGAAGTCTGGGTTGCGGGACGGGCGGTACCGGTGGATGCAAGCGGGCACTTTGTGACCGAAGAAATCCTGCCGGAAGGTGCGCACACCGTCGAAGTCGCCTTGGTTGATAACGAGGGCAACGGCGAGTTGTACCTGCGTGATTTGGAATTCAAGAATAACGACTGGTTCTACGTCGGTATGGCCGACCTCACGCTGTCAGCCGGGAGCCTTAATGGTCCCGGAGAGCTACTCCAGGGCGACAACGCCCGTCAGGATATCACCTCGAATGCCGACGGTCGGCTAGCGTTTTTTGTCAACGGCAAGTTCGGCGATCATTGGAAAGTCACCGCCAGCGCGGATACCCGGGAGGGGCCGGTCGAGGATATTTTCAGCAACTTCATGGATAAATCCCCGCAATCGCTGCTGCGACGCATCGACCCAGACTATTACTATCCCACCTTCGGCGATGACAGCACGGTGGAGGAAATGGCATCCACCCAAGGTAAGTTCTTCGTGCGGCTCAGTCACAACGACAGTTTCGGCCAGTGGGGTAACTTCAAAGTCGGTTACATGAATAACGAATTGGCCCAAGTCGACCGCGGTCTATACGGTACCAACTTACACTTCGAATCCCAGGCGACAACCAGTTTCGGTGAACAACGTTTCGCGGCCGACACCTTTGCGGCGGAACCGGGAACCATCGCCAGCCGCGAAGAGTTTCGCGGCACGGGCGGTTCGCTTTATTTCCTCCAGCGCCAGGATATCTTGGCTGGGTCTGAGCGGGTACGCGTTGAAATTCGCGACAAAGCGTCCGGAATCGTTACCGGTGTCTTGAACCTTACCCCGGTGATCGATTACGACATCGATTATTTGCAGGGCCGTATTCTCTTGACCGAACCACTCGCATCAACGGCCAGCGACAGCCTATTAGTGCGCACTAACGCCGTGAACGGGGACGAAGCCCACTTGGTCGTCCGCTATGAATATACACCGGGCTTCGCCGACTTGGATGCGCTATCTGTCGGCGGCCAAGCCCACTATTGGTTCGGCGATCACGTCAAGTTGGGTATTACCGCTAATAATAATGAGCAGGACGGCTTCGATAATAGTCTTAATGGCGCTGATTTGACGTTGCGTTACGACGCCAGCTCTTGGCTCAAGATACAGCAGGCGGAAAGCGAGGGGTTGGTATCCTTGCCGCAGCTCTCGACCGATGGTGGTTACGAATTCCAAGCCTACGACCCACTATCTTTCGTCAATGCTAAGGCGGGCGCGAGTCGTGCTGATATTAGTTTGTCGTCCCGAGAGTTGATCAACCGCGGGGATGCCAAGCTAAATCTTTATGTGCAAGACGTCGAGGCAGGTTTTTCGGGACCAGGCCTAACGGTGCTTGCCGATACTCGTAATTATGGTGGCGCGGTAAACGTCCCGTTCTTGGATGACTTCTTCGTGGGCGCAAAGGTGGACAATCGAGTTCAGGATCAAGGCATCGCAACTCGTGCTCAAGAATTCAATGTGGGCTATCAAATCAACACCCACTGGGACGTTAGCGCCGGTTATCGCACCGACGAACGCCTCGATAACGGGCCGATAATCTTCCTGACTCAAGAGCAAGGAGAGCGGGCCGACGCAATCCTGCGGTTAGGCTACGACTCAAAATCCTCCTGGAGCGGGTACGCGTTCCTCCAGGAGACCACCGCGACCACCGGAGACCGGCTCGAGAACTCCCGCACCGGCCTCGCTGCCTCCTACCGAGTCTCCCAACGGCTGCGGTTGGATGCCGAACTTTCCGACGGCGATTTGGGGATGGGTGGCCGCCTCGGCTCCAGCTATTTGCATTCCGATCGCACCAGCATGTACCTCAACTATGTGCTCGAGAACGAGCGCACTGACAACGGCTTGCGTAGCGGACGCGGCAGTGAAGGCAACCTGGTCGCGGGAATGAAATCACGTTTCTCAGACTCCGCTAGCATATTTGTAGAGGAACGTTACCAACACAACACCGTGATGACCGGTTTGACCCATGCCGCCGGCATCAGTTTTGCTCCGACCCAGAAGTGGAATCTGAGTTTCAATACCGATGTTGGCACTCTGCGGGATGTGCAGACGGGGGCGGATACGGAGCGCGTGGCCGGTGGCGTTCAGATCGGCTTCGGTTTCGATAATCTTCAATTGTCGAGCGCGTTCGAATACCGTCATGACGACGTTGGCCAATTGGACTTGAGCCGAGTGGAACGCAAGACCTGGCTGTTAAGAAATAATTTTAAGTATCAGATCAGCCCGGCCTCGCGCCTGCTCGGTAAGTTTAACCATTCCGATAGTGAAAGTTCGTTGGGGGATATCTACGCGGGCGGCTTTACCGAGGCGGTCTTAGGTTACGCCCTGAGGCCCGTGAATCATGATCGCTATAACGCGCTCGTTAAATACACGTACTTCTACAATGTTCCGGCAACGGATCAGCTCACACTGCAGAACGTAGCTGCCGAATTCATTCAAAAGAGTCACGTAGCGTCCGTAGATGTTGGTTTTGATGTGACGCCGAGGTTCTCCGTTGGTGGCAAGTACGCTTATCGCTTAGGTCTAGTCAGCCTTGACCGAGAGAATCCTGAGTTCTTCGACAATAATGCTAGCTTGTACGTGCTGCGCGGCGACTACACGTTCCGCAAGCATTGGGAATTGTTACTAGAGGCGCGGACGCTGCGCATGGGGGATTTGAACGAGAGCCGCAGTGGCGCACTGGTGACGATTTCTCGGCAGGTCGGTGATCATGTCAAGATGGGGCTAGGCTACAATTTCACCGAGTTCTCAGACGATTTGACTGATCTTAGCTTCGACCACCATGGCGTGTTCTTGAACGTCACCGGGTTCCTGTAACCTACAATCGCCCTTAAACTGCCGCTGCCGTTCCTCGCGACGAGGGCGTTTCGGCCAAACTGGCGGGCCAAATGCGTAGCAAATGGCGTTAAACTGCCTGGCTGAACACGTTCTAGGCTTACCACGCTCTTACTAGCGCATACGTCTTCTTAGGCGGTACCGCTGGCTGGGGTGGCTATTGGCTGTTCAGTGTCCGGGATCCGTTGAACCCCCAAGGAAGCGATGAACACCGTAGCCCCTAAAATGTCCGTGCGCGCGTACTGGACCATCATCAAGCGCAGCATCGCGGGCGATCACGACGCGGATTACACAAGCGGGCCGATCGGCCAGGCGGTGTTCCTGCTGTCCGTGCCGATGGTGCTCGAGATGATGATGGAATCGGTATTCGCTGTCGCGGATATCTTTTTCGTTGCCAGGTTAGGCGCCGAAGCCGTGGCCGTCGTTGGCCTGACAGAGGCGGTCTTGACGCTGGTCTATGCGCTGGCCATCGGCCTCAGCATGGGCGCCACTGCCATGGTATCCCGCCGCATCGGCGAGAAAGATCCCGAGGCCGCGGCCGTGGCGGCGGGGCAGGTGCTGCTGGTGGGTTTGTTAATCTCGGCATTGATCGGCGGCCTCGGCGTGGCCTATGCGGGGGACGTGCTGCAATTGATGGGCGGCAGCGCCGCGGTGGTCGAGCAGGGCGTGGGCTACACGGCAATCTTGCTCGGCGGTTCCGTCACCATCATGTTCCTGTTCCTGATCAACGCCATTTTCCGCGGCGCGGGTGACGCCAGCATCGCCATGCGATCGCTGTGGCTCGCCAACGGCGTCAATATCGTGCTCGATCCGTGCCTGATTTTCGGTTTGGGGCCGTTTCCGGAATTGGGGCTCACCGGCGCGGCAATCGCGACGACCATCGGCCGCGGCGTCGGCGTCGTCTATCAGCTT
>JAHEKG010000214.1 GCA_024638475.1 Rhodospirillales bacterium
TCAAAAGGACGGAAATGAACCGCTCAGCTTGCGCGAAGTACTCGGCATGTGTGAAGCGTTAATCATCGCCGGCAACGACACGGCCGTGAGTGCCCTGTCCCTCGGCATGCTCAGGCTAGTTGAGCGACCCGAGATCGCGGAACGGATACGCGGCGATCGCAAGCTCATCGCCAACTTTACCGAGGAGAGCTTGCGTTACGAATCGGCGGTGCAGAATAATTTCAGGAGTGTTGCCGAAGACGTAGAGTTCCACGGCCACAAGATGTCCCAGGGCGCTCAAATCTTACTGTCCTGGGGCGCCGCCAATCGCGACCCGGCAGCATTCAACGCACCGGATAAATTCGATATCGATCGTCCCGGTGTACGTAAACACCAGTCTTTCGGTTACGGCATTCATCTGTGTGCAGGCGCTGTCATTGCCCGCCAGGAACTTACCGAGAGCTATGGTTTGCTACTGGACCGCCTGCGTAACATCACTCTAGCCGACGGCCTGACTGCCGAGGATATCAAACGCAAGGGCGGCATCGTCACTCACGGTCTGCAACGACTGCCGATCCAGTTCAACTCGGCCCGTAGGTAGACTCACTCGGAACGGCGTGCAGTTTATCGTAGCGATTAACGCGGCAACACTGGCGCGGAAAAACGTAGGTTGAACTCTTCATATACGCCGGGTCGCGCGCACAAAAAACCATGAGCACGGCTCGTGTGTCAAAGTCATCCGTTCGATGCCAGATTAAGATGGGCAATGCATCAATCGCCGCCCTCACTTGCCGCGAACAAGCCGGCGGGTAAAGTCTCTCTCAATATCGATGACAGCTGACCGAGCGACTCGTCTCGAATAAGGTTGACGGCCTTCAAGCCGGTGAGCTTCTCTACCAGAGCGACGCCGGCCTCTGTGTTAGTTGCCGGTCCGGTAACGATGTCCGGTCGAATTTGAAACGCCTGCTGAACCCCAACCACGGCGTAGGGATCCGATGCGCACAGTACCGTGCAGCACACACGCTCACCCAGGATCGCCACAGCGGCTTCGCCGTTGTAGGGCTCCAAAGGAGAAGCGCCCGCCTCGGCCACTAACACGTCTGCATTAGTCTCGCTGATGCGATTCAACATGTACGCCATGCCCCGTTGGAATCGTTCCGGCGATACAACCGTGGATGGTAAACCGGCATCCACAAAGTCGATAATCGCATCGGCTCCCGCATCTTGAAAAGACAGCACGTCTCGATAACGCCCGGCGCCGGTTAGCTTAGCGCCGGCTACGCGCAGACCGTGACGCTTGAGCTCGTGAATAATGATGCGCCCACTCGTTGTCTTGCCTGCAGACATCGAGGTGCCGACCAGCAGAATGGTCGGCGTATCGAACGCGTGGTCCGCAACCGGAGAAACAAACTGATCCATAGTGAGTTTATCGCCGTCGCGCATGACGTGGCCTCGATAGGACACCGACATCAACTTCGGCAGGGAGGTTGCCACCGAAGTAGCCTTACCCATTAGGCCGGCACCCGTCAGCGCGTGCATGCAGCCGTCGTCCGCGACGGCCTCCCAGTCGCCGACCGCTTCCAAGGTCGCCTCGCGTTTCCCAAGAGCGCCGACGAATAACGTACCCTCCATCACTTCGATCAAACGGCCACTACGCAGCTCCAGACGATACAGTGCAGACGGAGAACCGGTGACCTCGACGGCTATGTAGTCGGCGTCGGCCCATTGGCTGCGCGGCAAGGGTTGCACATCGAACTCGCCGTGTTGCAAATCGGATATTCGAGTGACGGAGCTGAATAGGTAGCGATCAGCCATGTGAGTCCGCCTCCAGAGGTGGTGCCAACAACAACAGCGCGAGCAATGCTGTGCGTTGGATGGTTCGATCCAGATCCAGGTGCTCGTGGCGGGCATGGGCGCCGTCACCTACCGGGCCGAGGCCGTCGAGCGTGGCGGTGTACTGGCTGGTGGTATTGCCGTCCGAGCCGCCACCCGCCATCGCTTCCGTGAGTTCCAAGTGAAGCTCGGCGCCCAAAGAACGCGCCATGGCCCACAGCTCACGGTTGCGAGGCGTGGGCTCGAGGGCGGGACGACCAATGGCACCCTCGATCGACAACTGAACACCGGGTGTTCGCGCACTGATGCCTTTGATGGCCGCATCGATGAATTGCGCGTCCTCTTGGGTAGCGACGCGCACATCGACCACCGCCTGGCTTTCGGGGGCAATGACATTAGGCCTTAGGCCCCCGTCGATCGTACCGACGTTGACCGAGATGCCCGCCTTTGGATTGTTTAACTCGAAGCATTGCTGAATAACGAAAGACAGTTCCAGGATAGCGCTGGCGCCGCGCTCGGGATCGAGCCCCGCATGGGCGGCTTTGCCCTTCACTTTGATGGTGTATCGGCCGACTCCCTTGCGCGTCGTCTTGATCGCGCCCTCGGTACCCAGCGAAGGCTCCAGAATCAGCGCCCGATTGGAGAGCTGCGCCAGTGCGCGAATTAAGCGCGTGGATTCACGACTGCCGATTTCTTCGTCCGAATTCAGGAACACCACCGGCGTGACTTCAGGGGTCAGCTCGAACTCCTCCATGGCTTTGAGTGCAAACACAAGCTGCACCAGCCCACCCTTCATGTCGAACACGCCGGGGCCAGTCACTTTGTTGCCGTCGTAGCTGAAGGGCATGGTGTCTAAGGTGCCCACCGGCCACACCGTGTCGTAGTGGCCGACGATCAGTTGCCTCAGTCGATGTCGTTGGCGACGCTTCGGTCGAGCGTAGAGCTGCCCCCCCGAAGCGCGCCCCGATACGGCAATGGTTCGAAAAGACAGCCGTTCGAGTTGGTCCACCAGGATCGCGCGTACTAGCCCTTGAGTCTCCGGTTGCGACGACGGAGATTCGGCCTTAGTGAGTTCCGCCAGCAGTTCAACCATCGCCTCGCGATGCTTATCGAAGTAATCCAGCAGCTGCTGACCCAGGCTGGTCATTGCGGGTCAGCGGCGCATGCCCGCCGGAAAAGGGAATGCTTGGGTATTGGAAATCACTGCAAACCGCCCTGGATAAAGATAGGCAAGCTGCGGTGCGTCGGCCAACAATACGCCGTCGTCGATATCCGTACCGCGCAACATCTGTGGATCGGCGTAGGCGGCCACGACCCTACCCGCGATTAAACTGTTGTCGTCAAAGCCATCCACAAACCGGTCGAGTTCGCACTCCAGATACAGATAGCTGTCTGCCACGAACACGCCGTCAATGGAGCGGGCGGGAAAGGTCTTGAGTAAGCCAACGATAGGTTTGACCTCGTCGCAGCGGGGCGAGGCAGCCAGGCTTGTGGTTACGACGTTACCGGGGCGCGGATAGCTGACCGTAAAGCAGCCGGTACGTTCTATATTGCCGTAGGTATTATGGCGCGGTGTGCAGACAAAACCGAAATAGTTACCCCAACCCAACGGGAAGGCCATGTGCTTAGGCGCGACGTCAGGCTGACCGTCCTTTTCTTGTGTGCCGACGAGCACAAGCGGTGCGACCGTGAAGAACCGTTCCCAGATCGGCTGTTCCGTTGACAGGCTTTCCAAACCCTCATAGGGATCTGCGGGCATTTCAACCCTCCCGAGACACGTTATTGATTAAAGCGTACCGCCAGCTTGGCCGGGAATACATGCCGGCTTTTACTTACCCCGCTAGGTAACAAAACCAGCCGCTTTTGCGTGCCGCTAGGCCGGTTGCCGGTACCCGCTTGCGTGCTGGCACAACGCCGCCCCAAGACTGACTACATGGAAGCAGGCTTACCGCCCCATTACTCCCTAGTTGAGCCGCCAGATGGATGCGTTCAGGGCGGTCGCAAACGCCACCCACAGCGCGTAGGGGACTAGCAACCCCGCCGCCACGCTGCTGATCGGCCAGAACGCGGCGATGGTCGCGACGATCGCCGCAAGCAGGACGACGATGTCCACCAAGGCCAAGCCGATGGCGTGGCGGCCAAAGAACAGCCATGACCAGGCCGCGTTCAACAGCAACTGCACGGCGTACAACCCCATTGCTGCACCCAATCCCGCGCGTTGCCACACCAGCCAACCGCTCACGCCGATCATGATGTAGAGCACGGTCCACACCGGCCCGAAGAGCCAGTTGGGCGGGTTCCACGACGGCTTGATCAATGCGGCATGCCATTCCCCAGGCTTGAACAATGCGCCCAGCGCCGCGGCGCCGAATACGAGCAGTAGAAATACTGCCAGCGAAAGCCACTTCATTGGTTGGGAGCCTTTATTGTTGACATGGGTGAGTGTCTGTTCTGTCTACCCCGGGAGTCATTATCGTCGTCTCAAAAAATCATATCTCAGTCGCCTCAAACAAAACCAACCCTACGTGAACAAAATCCTCAGGTTCAACGTGGACCGCATTGATTTCAACATCCACCGGCAGAGAGATTTCAGCGCGCCCCAAATCCGCGTTTAACTGCTGCCGCTGCCGCTGGATGTCGGCAATCCGGGTCGTGATTGACATCCGGTATTCGGTTTCAGCAGCGGCCGCTCCGGCTTCGAGCATCGCGAGCTCTCTTTCAAGAGTCCATAGCGATTGCTCTGCTCGTTGCAGGGAAGCGGTCAAGTCTCCGACATCGATGCGCAGGATAACCGTGTCTTTCGGAATGATCGCCCCTGGCTTCAGCTTGGGATGCAGGAAGGCGATTCGTCCACCGAGCCTGGCGGCCATGGAATATTCTCTCGGGAGATCGTCTGTAGCGGAGTTGAAGGGCGCGAGATTACCCTGGGCCGGCGCCTGTTCTATGGCTGGGGTTTCCAAAGCAGTTGCTGCAGGCCGGGTGACGGCGGCGGGTTTCGATGCGGGCCAATTGATCACGGCCAGTGTGCCCACTACGACCGCTACGGCAACGGCGATGCCTGCCATGCGCCACGGACGAGGCGACCGAGGCTGCGGTTGTGCCGTTTGCGCCAGGTCATTGCTGATGAGCGCAGTAACCTCCGCAACCAGACGGCGTGACGGTACATCCATGGCGAGGTACACAATGATGAACGGAATCGCGCCGCCCAGCAGGATGTTGAACTCGCCGAGTATGAGAGAGATTGCCAGGCTGAAAACCAGCATGACGCCTGCCAGCAAGGCAGCCCTGAGCGCCATGGACGGCATGAATCCCATGACGTAACAAACGGGCTCGGCGTTTTTGGTCCGCAACGCCACGCTGCAACCCTTGGCGTGGTTTTCGACCAGCCGTAGCCGGTCTTTCTTTATCTCGAAGCTGCATCTATCCGAGAGGCGGGATTGAAGCCGGTCCTGGAGTGCTTCGAGCGTTGTCGGTTGCTTCAGCCTTATGGCGGGCATCATTCTCCCTTTCGGTAGGGCGAGTTGTATTAAAGCGCCTATTAACGTAGCAGTCCACGCCGCTGTGTGTCGCCCAAAGCCGCCGGTGAGGGTATCCTTGTGCGTATGCCTTCCACGCCCCGGGGGAAATACCAACGCGAGTATCGCTGGGCGGACTATGACGACGAGGCGCTGCTGGGCCTGCGCTTCAAAAACCTCGGATTAACGCTTAAAGACAGCCCGCTGTGGCTCGACGTCGAGCGGCTGTACGCAGAACTCGAACGCCGCGGCTTTCGGTTCAGGCCCCACGTCTGGCTTTCGACCGAGTGGTTTTCGCCCGATCGCAGCCCCGGGTTTGCCATTCCCTTCTACCTCGCGCACCCGCGGCTGCGCCAGATCGAGTATCGAATGATGGGCGAGGTCGAGGGTGGCGCCCGCAAATGGCGCTTGCGCATCCTGCGCCACGAAACCGGGCATGCCATTGACACTGCCTACGGGCTCAGGCGGCGCGCCGGCTTTCAGCGGGTATTCGGCCGTGGCGCCCACTATCCCGACGACTATTCGCCGCGGCCAAGCAGCCAGCGTCACGTGCTGCATCTCGGGCACTGGTATGCACAGAGTCATCCCACCGAGGACTTCGCCGAAACGTTTGCC
>JAHEKG010000215.1 GCA_024638475.1 Rhodospirillales bacterium
TGCATCCTCCGCAAGTGCCGGGGCACCCGGGACCGCGGCCAGTATCAAGCCAAGGAAAAAAGTTGCTGCGCCGGTTGCTGGCTTTGCGATCATGCTGGTCTCCCCGATTGTCTGAAGGGCCGCCGGCATCCGGCAGCCAGGGCGCTTCAGCGCTCCCGCGCCACCGCCCGGTAACCGATATCCCGCCGGCAGAACATGCCTTCCCAGCGGATCCGGTCCACCAGTGCATAGGCATCCCGCTGCGCCTCGCTCACGCTGTTGCCCAGGGCCACCGCGCACAAAACACGCCCGCCGCTGGTGACCAGCTTGCCGTCCTGCATGGCGGTGCCGGCGTGGAAAACCTTGGCGTTGGCCCGCTCTTCCGGGATGCCTTCGATGGGCAGGCCTTTCCGGTAAGCCCCGGGATAGCCGTCGGCAGCCAGCACCACGCCCAGGGCAGTGCGCTGATCCCATTCCATGGCCTGGGTATCCAGCTGCCCGTCGAGCGCGGCCTCGATATGTTCCAACAGGTCGGAGCGCAGGCGCATGAGCACCGGCTGGGTTTCCGGGTCGCCGAAGCGGCAGTTGAACTCCAGCACCTTCGAGTTACCCAACGGCAGCACCGCGTCCATCCTGCAGAATGTCGGTAAGAGCGAGGTTTTCGGCGTCGAAATCGACACGACGATAGCGATCACGGATAACCTGACGGCGACCGCCACCTACGCCTATACCGATTCGGAAATCAAACGGTTCATCAGCAGCGACGAGGCGGATCTCAGGGGTAGTAACGGCACCTTCGCCGACAATCAGCGGCTCGGTTCAGTCGCCGGTAACAAGTCGTTCCGCGTCCCGGAGAACATGGCGTCGCTATTCGTGCGTTATGAACGCGAGCTATCCGGCGGCAAGATGTTTTATATCAGCGGCGACGCTGCTTATGAGGGCGCGCGCTTTGCGCAGGTACACAATCTCCTCGAGGCGGGTGCCCGCACCCTCGTCGGCGGGCGCATTGGTGTCAGCTTCAACAACTGGGACGTCAGCCTCTGGGGCAAGAACATATTGGACGATGACACCCCCATTGACACCATCCGCTACATCGATCGCCGCTGTAACGGCGCGCCGGGCTGCTTCCTCGATGGCCTGAACAGCCTACCGTCGCTGCCTGCTGTCGGTGTGCCCGGCACCCCGGGCTATATTCCTAACTCGACGGGTGGCTCAACCAGCCCCCGCGGTTTCACGCTCAGTCTGCCGCGTGGCCGTCAAATCGGTATCACGGCGAACCTCCGCTTCTGATCGAATCAGTACCGCCGAACCGAAAAGCCAGGTCCTTCGACCTGGCTTTTTTTTAACCCCGACTCTCGTACGTCTCGGTTAAGATGATCGTGTGCTTCAGGAGAACTCAAATGACCCCTGCGAATGGCTTACCTGCTAGCAAGCTTGCCGAGATTTACCGCACCATGGTGCGCATCGCCGCCTGTAACGAAAAAATTGAGCAACTTCTGGCCACAGGTGCGGCCCAGTTCCAGTACTACCCCTGCCGCGGTCAGGAAACCATTCCGGCGGCAATTTCCATGGAGCTTCGTTCTGACGACTATGTCTTGACGACCTATCGAGGTATTCACGACGTGGTAGCCAAAGGTACGCCCATGGATGAAATCATGGCGGAAATCCTCGGCAGGATGACCGGCACTTCTAAGGGTAAGGGCGGACCCATGCATCTGTCGGATCCCAACTGTGGACTCATGGTGACCACGGGGATTGTCGGCGCGACCCTGCCGATTTCGACGGGCCTGGGGCTTGCCTCCAAAATCAAGTCATCCGGTCAAGTCGTCATTTGCAACTTCGGTGACGGCGCGGCCAACATCGGCGCATTCGGCGAGAGCCTCAATATGGCCTCACTGTGGAATCTGCCCATCGTCTTCGTTTGTCAGAACAACCGTTACGCAGAATACACCTCTTTCGAGGAGTCCACCCGCATGGCATCGGTGGCCGAACGTGCCGCGGGCTACTCCATGCCCGGTGAATCGGTGGACGGCACTGATCCGAATGCTGTGCACGCCGCAGCTAGCGTTGCTATCGAGCGCGCACGTAATGGCGGCGGCCCGACGTTACTGGAATGCGTTGCTCACCGCCTGCAGGGCCACTCTTTCGGTAGCGACGAGACGCATATGGACCAAGGCCGGCTCGCGGCCGCTCGCGCGCCCACGCCCATCCAGAAACTGCGCCAATCGCTCATTGATCTGGGGGTCGGAGAGGCTGAGGTTGCGAAAATCGACGACGAGGCCCGCGCTGAGGCGGAAGCCGCGGTCGCCGACGCGCTGGAGGCCCCGGACCCCACCGCATCGGAGCTATTCGTTGATGTCTTTGAGGACCCGGCCGCCATACCCTACAGCGGGGGAGACAAACCCATAGGCCAAGAGCCAGATCTTTCCACATTACCCACCGAGAGGATCAACTATAACCAGGCGATTAATCAGGCATTTGACCAAGCCATGGCGTCGGACGAGCGCGTTATCCTCATGGGCGAAGACATCGCCGACCCAGCGGGCGGCGTCGGCAAGATTACCGCCGGGCTGTCTAGCAAATACGGCACGGATCGGGTGCTCGCCACCCCCATTTCGGAACAGGCTATCGTCGGGTCCGCGATCGGCGCCGCCATGGCCGGCTTCAAACCGGTTCCGGAAATCATGATCGACGACTTTCTGATGGTGTGCATGGATCAGGTAGCCAACCATGCCGCAAAGCTGCGTTACATGTCGGGCGGGCGCACTAGCGTGCCGATTACCATACGTTCGGCGAATGCGGGTAACGTTGGCCGGTTCGGTTCACAGCATTCCCAATCCCTGGAAACCTGGCTCGCGCACGTGCCGGGCATGAAAGTCGTGCTGCCCAGCGACCCCATTGATGCGAAAGGATTACTGTTGTCGTGTATCGATGATCCGGACCCGTGTTTCTATCTCGATGCAATGCGTTTGTATTACAACGAGCAAGACGTACCAACCCCCGCGTATAAGATTCCGTTGGGCGTCGCGAAAAAACGCCGTGAAGGCAGCGATCTCTCGATCATTAGTTATAGCTGGCCGGTCGTCGAGTGCATGGCGGCTGCCGAAGAGCTGGCTGAACTGGGGATCGATGCTGAAGTGATTGACCTGCGCACGTTGGTCCCACTGGATTGGCAGGCAGTCAAATCCTCTGTCGCCAAAACCAAGCGCGCCATTATCGTGCATGCTGCGACGGAATTTTGCGGTTTCGGCGCCGAACTGGCGGCTAAGCTACACGAAGAACTGCACGGCTCGCTGGCAGCGCCCATCAGGCGCCTGGGGGCTGCGTATTCCCCTCCGCCGTTCGCCCTTTCCCTCGAAAAGCACCACTTTCCGACGCTCGAGGGCATCTTGGAATTAGCGGAATCGACTGCGAAGTATTCCGGATGAAGATCACGCTGCGGGTGCCCAAGTCCGCCGTGTCTAGTCAGCAAGGTCAGTTGGTGCAGTGGCATGTCCAAGACGGCGGCATCGTTAACGCGGGCGAACCGATTTATACCATTGAGCTTGAGAAATCGACCCTGGATGTAGAAGCACCTTTCAAGGGTAAAGTACGACGCATCGCCGACGTCGGCGAAACCTACCCGGTCGGCGCCCCGATTGCAGAATTCGAGAAACTCGATTGACTCGATTCAGTCAGTGCGCGGTATGGGTTTCAGCGCCATTTCCCAGCGGGCGTACATCGGCAGTCGCGTGGCGAGAACGATTATCGAGGCTAGGAAACCGGCCAACAATCCGGCCGCCAACGTAATATCCAGCCAACTATCGAACGGCCGGTCGTCGGGTGAGAAAACCGGAACAACCATCAGATATTTGCTGAGCCAGATACCCAGATTGATACCGAAGGCGATAACACACATCGCCAGCAGCGAACGTTTGACGATCGCGAAGATGAACGCTATGAAGGGCACGAAGAAACAGCCGGCCATCATGGTCCAGAAAAAAGGTCCATAGTGACCGTACATTTGCCGCCACAAGGGTTCGAACTCGTGGGGCATGTTGCCGAACCAAATGACAAAAAACTGCGCCCAAAACAAATATAACCAGATCAAGGTAAAAGCAGTCACCATCATGCCAAGGTAACGAACTTGGTCAAGGGTAAACGGGGACCCGCCGGCAGGCGCCAACCCCAGCAAGGCCGGAAACACGATCATGCCGGCGGAGGCGGCAAAAATGTTCCCGAACCAATAGAAAATCGGAAACACGGTGCTGTGCCAATGCGGAATAATCATCATTGCAAAATCCCAGGCAAAGAAAGTATTGCACAGCACAAACCCTAGGATAACGATGGGCGAAAATACATATAACTCGCCTTCCACCTTGCGATGATCGGCTTGGGAAGTCCCCAGGTCCAGCTTGAGGCCCTTCAGGCAATAGACGGCGGCCAGCGCGTAGAACACCAGCAGGCTAACTAGATCACGGATGAACAGCCAATTGATATTGAGGAAGGGACTCAAATGTTCGCCCGCCGGCGGATTGAGCCAGTAAAAAAACTCATCCTTGCCACCGAAATACAGGAGCAAGAATCCTGCGATGGCGAACGGGGCGAACGCGAGAGTACTGAGTTCCGCAAGCCTGTAATACGGCTTAGCCCATTGCGCCTTGACAAGTCGGGTCATCGCAATGAAGACAACACCGGCCTGGCTGACCCCTAATAGGTAAAGGTACGAAGCAGCAAGCAGGTCGAAATCGACCTGAGCCGATTCGCTCGTCAAACCGTAGACGAGGCTCCCGAGACCGACCAAAAATAACGCGATCAGCACCCACAGGGTCACGCCATAGTTGGACGATGGTGGTGTCGCCAGGGTGGCTTGTTCGACACTCATGGGGGGGCAAACTCCGCTCTGAGGTAGTTGACGACATCCCAGCGTTCGGTTTCGCTCAGCGCATCGCGGTAGAATGGCATTTCCACCCTGCCCCGGGTTAACGTGAAAAACAACTCGCCATCCGTTTGATCCTGGGTATAGGCGTCGTTCAAATCTACCGGTTCCTTGTTTTCGAATTTCAAGCCCACTGGACCGTCGCCCTTGCCCGTAACGCCGTGACAAACCTGGCAGTTCAGCTCATATAGATAGGCCCCGCGCGCAACCGACTCGCGCGTGGCCGGTACAGGATTGGGTAAGTTGGCGGCCGCCGCCTTACCGTCGAACTGTTCGGCCTCCGTCTCGGCGGCAGGCAGGAACTCGCCGCCGGTCACGGGGACCGCGCGCGGGTCCGCAGGGGCCCTCGATTCCTGCGGCTTAGCGGAAGGCTGATCGACCATGTCTTGATCCCATGGATAGGCCCATGCCGCCGCGCCGAAACCGAACAGCAGCAACGCCACGGTGACCCGACCGATCCGCTTCATGGGGTTTCCTCCACCAAATTTCGAACCTCTTCGGCCCCCGCGGCGCGCAATATCCCATCGGCCTGACGATAACGCTCCTCGGTGTCACACGCTACGGTGACGGCGAATTTGTCGACCGCCGTTTCCGGCACGTACACCCTTTCTCGAAAAGCGGGCAACCGGGAGCTAATAAAGAATCCCAGTACGGTCGCAAGAATTCCGAACAGGATAGTCAACTCATAGGTAATGATGAGAAACGGCGGGATCGCGATGATCGGCCTGCCCCCGGTGGGATGGAGGTACAGCACCGCCGTGCCTGCCGCCAGGGCAAAGCCTGACACGCCACCGGTGATGGCGCCGAACAGCGTAAAGCGTTTGATCACCGACTTCTTCGGGCCCAGCACCTCCTCGACGCCCTCCAGCGGAATCGGCGACATCAGCTCCGGGCGCGCGAACCCAGCCCCCTTGAGCTGCCCCGCGGCAGCCAATGCCGCCTCCGGTTCGTGGAACAGACCCAATGCGTGGGTTGCCATTAGTGCGTATCCTTTTTCGGAACGTGCATGGTCTCTTTGACTTCATA
>JAHEKG010000216.1 GCA_024638475.1 Rhodospirillales bacterium
CAGCACGGGGTAATCGTGGAAATTACCCTGCTGCACAGCGCCATCCTTAATGGTGATGTCGCCGTAAAGCGCCGCACTCATGCCGTAGATGACGGCGCTCTCGATATTGGCCTTGATGATGTCCGGATTCACCGGCAAGCCGCACTCCACCGCGCAGTAGACCTTCTCGACTTTGATACGGTCATTGGCAACGGAGACCTCGGCCACTTGAGCCACCGCCGACCCATAGGACGTATGGGCCGCGAAGCCCCGCTGGCGACCCGCCTCGATTGCGCCACCCCAGTTAGATACTTCGGCAACTTTCTTAATGACTTTCGTCAGGCGTGGATTGTTGGCCGTGTGAGCCAAGCGGAATTCCACGGGATCGCGGTTTGCCGCCAGCGCCAGTTCGTCCATGAAACTTTCTTTGAAAAACCCACTGAACGAATGACCCACGGACCGCCAAAACCCCAGGCGCAAACCCGGGTCCCTGACGACGTGATGGAGTTGCTTGTTGGGCGCATCGTAGTCCGCCAAGAAACCCTCCACGCTGGGCGGATCCATGACCACTTCGCCCAAGAAGCCGTAGCCGAGCTTGCTGACCCAATCGACCATGCCGTCCGGCATCGCGGCGGGCAGCATGCTGTCCAGCATGTCATCCAGGGCGTAGGGCATCGTCGCCGGGCCCACCGCCTTCACCGCCCAGGTTCGCAGTCGCCCGTTGTCATCGAGCCCCGCGGACATACGCGTGAGAGACGCACAACGGTAGTAACCATGCCGCATGTCATCCTCGCGGCTCCAGACGAGCTGGATCGTCTTGCCGGATTCGCGAGCAATGGCCACGGCCTCGGCCACATAATCCGGTGCCGCACGCCGGCCGAAACCGCCTCCTAAGAAAGTGGAATAGATTTGCACCTTGCGCTTCGGCAGCCCGGCATGCAGCGCGGCCAGCCCGCGGGCCATCGCCGGCGACTGGGTGCCCGTCCACACCTCGCACTCGCCATCGGCGATGCGCGCCACACAGTTCATCGGTTCCATTGTGGCGTGGGCCAGGTAGGGCGCCCAGTAGGTCGCCTCCACGACTTGGCTCGCCGAGGCTAATGCCGCAGCCCCTTCGCCCTCCTGTTCCACATCGTTGCCCTCTTCAGCTTCGAGCGCCGCGGCGAATTCGGCGCGGATGCTGGCACTCGAGTAATCCTTTAGCGGTGAGGGTAGTTCCCACTCAACCTCCAGCACGTCAGCGGCCTGTTTAGCCTGCCAATACTGCTCAGCCACCACCGCGACGCCGTTGAAAATGCTGACGACGTCGGTAACGCCCGGCATTTCGGTGACGACGTCGATATTCGCGCGGATTGGCGCTCCGCCGATGACGGGGCTGCGCACCAATACGGCGCGGTGCATGTCCGGCAACTCGATATCGATACCGAACTGCGCCGAACCGTCAGACTTTGCAGCGGCATCGAGCCGTGGCCCCTCCTTACCGATATAACGGAACTGGGCGGCCGGCTTCAACGGCGCATCGTCGATCGCTTCGCCTTTCGCGGCAGCGGTAGCGAAATCGCCATAGGGATAACTGCGGGTGCCATGAACGATAGAGCCATCGCGAGTGGCAAGGTCGGTGACCGGCGCATCCAGCTGTAACGCGGCGGCAGCCAATAATTGCGCGCGAGCGTTGGCGCCCGCCTGGCGCATGGGGAGATAGCGGCCAAGCATGCTGGTGCTGCCGCCCGTCGCCTGCATGCCGAACTCCGGGTTCGCGAAGGCCGCGTGAGCTTTGGCGTGGTGCACTTGAATCGCCTCGGGAACCACATCCAATTCCTCGGCCACCAGCGTGACCAAACCCGTATAGATACCCTGGCCCATCTCGCTCTGGGGCAAGAAAAAATTAATGACGTTGTCCGGCGTGATCTGCAGGAAGGCGTCGGGCTCGAAGGCCGAAGCACTCTTGGAAAATGGCGCCGAACGGTCCCGAGTGACGACCACGCCCACGACCAACCCCACGGCGGCAACTCCGGTTGCCTTCAAGAACGTCCGCCGGCTGCGCTGTTTCGCTTTACTCATCAGGCGTCACCCCGCTCTGCGGCGAGACGCCGTGCCGCGTCCAGAATGGCCCGTTTCATGCGGGGATAGGTTCCGCAACGGCATATGTTGCCGCTCATCGCGGCGTCGATGTCAGCCTCGGTGGGGTTGGGATTGTTATCCAGCAACGCGCTGGCCGAGATTAGCTGGCCCGACTGGCAGTAACCGCACTGGGGCACGCCGTGGGCGACCCAGGCCGCCTGTAACTCATGGGGTTTACCGTCGGCAGCGAGTCCCTCGATGGTCGTCACGGATTTCCCCTCCACCGCGGCCACGGGCAGGGTGCAGGTGCGGGTGGACTGGCCGTCGACACGCATGGAGCATGCGCCGCACAACCCCATGCCGCAGCCGAATTTGCTGCCCTTGAGTTTGAAATAGTCCCTCACTACCCAGAGCAAGGGAGTATCTGGCGCCGCGTCGGTTTCGACGCCCGCGCCGTTCAAATTGAATCGAACCATGGGATCTCCAACCTAGAAACTTTCGATATTTCTCTTATAACTAACTGTTCTAATTTATTATCATAATATTCCGTCCATGGCTTGATCCGATGACCATGCCAAATCAGCCCCTAGTCGAGGCCCGCAGATACAGAACATGATAAGCGCCCAGCAACTCGTGGCAGATAAACAATTCCCTCCGCGCTACATCCCACCCGGCTTCCGCGCGCCCGCAGCGACGCACCGCAACGGAGAAACCGGATTCTATCGCGAAACGCTCCTGGAACGCGGTAAGCGTTAGTTCTATCAGGCGACGGTCGCGAACGGCCTTCAGCAACCGCATCTCCACTCGGGTTCTCGGCTCCTCGTAGGTGGTCTCCAAAGCCGGCCCCAGGTCAAGGGTTTTTCGGCCATAGGTGCTCAGCAACCAATCGACTGCGCGATTAGCCTTGGTAAACTCATCACCACAGAAGCGCGCTCGCTCGACGGGAAGCGCCTTGCCGATGGTTAGCTGCGGATGTGCATCCGGGTCGCTGCCATGAATCAAGCACAACATTCGATAGTAGCGTTGAATACTCAGTCCGTGATCATCCCAATAGGGGCTGCGGATCTCGATCTCATTTGCGAAATCCCATAGCCCGGCGAAGGCCAGGGCCGTCATCACCGCGTATTGCTTCAGCCGTGTGTTTTGATTCGGATCAGTGCTTTCCCCCCGCACGAGAAAAATAGTGGCCAGATGGTCGGCCGCAATCTCTTCGGAACCGATAATCGGTATTTGCCGCTCCGAGATAAGGACGTGGGCTAATTCGTGCATCAGAGCGAATGCGACGTTCCCCAACACGAATTCCGTTTCCGACAGTTTGTGGCCGGTATGGTCCGCCGGCTCGACCATAATTGGGGCGCTAATCAACCAGCCCAAAACGGCGCAGCCGAGAACCGTGCGTTGAAGGTGGATCCGAGTCATGCCAATGAACGCGGGCTAGAGATTACGCGCTTAATAGTACCGACCGCCCGACACCGGCGTCATAGGTGATAACCGTAACTGGGTCATAGATAACCCTCATTATCCCCGCAGAATCAGGATTTTTCACAGAATCCTCGTTTTTAGTGGGACGGGCTAAGCCGCCGCTCATTCGGTCGCGATGTCCCGAAACCCAGCACGCGGTCGTCGATTCCCGGACCAGACTCCATACGGCCGCGGGCTCAAGATCGTGAACGATCACCGCCGGGGTCCCGCAGTAACTGGGTCACAGGAATCGCCCCGCGCCAAGGTCAGCGCGCTATCGAGCAGGAAGGAACCGATGGCCAAAGAATTTCATACGCGGATGATCTGTTGACCCAGCAAGCGCCCGAAGGTAACCGCCGGCGTGACACTGCCGCCGCTTGTATGCGACTTGCCGCTGGTTGCAGCGCCGAGCACCTCCCCCGCTGCGTACAGATTGCCTAGCGGTTCGCCCTGTGTCGAGAGCACCTGCAAGTCTTCGTTCACGGCCAGGCCGGCGTAGGACTTGAGCGTCCAGGCCTGGGAGCGTATCGCATAGAACGGCGGCTTCGCGACCGGTAACGGACGGTGGGCGCGGCCAAAGGCATCCGGCGCTTGTTTGTTCAGCGCGCGATTATATTCGGCAATGTCTTTTGCCAACGCAGCCGGATCGATGCCGGTGATGACGCCGAGCTCGCCCAGCGAGGCGGCGCGGGTGAACATCGGGTGGTCGTTGAAGGTGGCCAACAACTTCTCGCGCGACCAGTCGGGAATCAGTGCGGGCGCCTGCTCCAGTATCTGTTGGTCGAACACTGCCCAAAACCGGTGCCCCGGCTGAAGGTCCATCATGCGATCCCGGGTATTGACGCTGGGGTGGTCTTCCCGTACGAACCGCTTGCCGCGGGCATTGACGAAAACTTCCCAGGGCAGACGGCGCTTCGGATCGATCAACATGTTGGCCAATTGCTGCGACGGTATCTGGTTGTCCGCGGCGATGGAGCCGTAGTAGCCCACGTAGTTGTCCGCCCCCCGCAGGTAACCGCCGGCGCCCAGACCCAGGGTTAACCCGTCCCCTTGACTGAAGGGATAGGCGACTCTTCTATACAGTGGCACCCCATGGAGGTTTTGGAACATGACCGGATTGGCCGCGCAGCCGCCACTGGCAATGACGACGTGACGGCCACTGATGTCCGACCGTTTACCGTCGCTGTCTTCCACCATGACACCCGTCACGGCACCGCCGCCAGCCTGTATGAGATCGACGGCCCCCGCATCGGTCAAGACGGTGACACGCCCTTCGCTAACGTGCCGGTCCAGCAATGGCTTCATTACATTCAGGATCGACACCCCGGCCGCAGGACCCGACTGGTAGCGCCGTATCAGATAGGGATCGTAGCCCGTGCCCTTGATCGGATGCTCGTCACGTATGGTGAAGCCGTTGTCGGCAAGCCAATTCACCGCCGCTCCGCCATGGTCCGCCCACAGCCGCGCGAGTACCGGGTCCGATGTGTTGTTACTGATGCGCATGACGTCTTCGTAGTGCGCGTCCGGAGAGTCCTCGATCCCCTTGGCTTTCTGAAACACCGTGCCGGCCGCGGCCATGAGGCCACCGGACAGAAACAGCGTGCCGCCTATTACCGGCGCTTTTTCGATGATGACCACGCGCGCACCGCGGTCGGCGGCGGCGATGGCCGCGGGAAGGCCAGCGGTGCCCCCGCCGATGACAATAAGATCGAAAGCTTGTTGGGCGAAAGCCCGGCGCAAGCCCCAGGGTACGGCCGACAACACCGTGCCGGCGGCGGCGCCTGTCAAGAGCGTGCGCCTCGGAAACGATACCTGCGTGTCACTGGTGTCTATTTTGCCCTGTGTCATCTGAAGTGGCCTCTTCTAAATGGGTTCGGTGGCGACCAATAGGAAATAGGGTTCGAGCATGGCTACGTGGCCGGTCCCTCCCTTGGGGGCAGATACCAAATCGGAGAGGTCCAGGCCATTTCCTGAAGCGTTTTCGGCGCATCGTTGTTGCACTCGGGCGGCCGCCGATCGACCGGCAGCGCAACGCACTGAGCCCAGCTCCATCGCAACGTGGGCACTTCGACGGCGCGGAGGTAATAATAGGCGGGCTCCGCTGGGTCAAAGTCCGCATCTTCGAAAACGGTACACAACGACGCCGACCCTTTGCCGCTCCAACGGCCCGTCTCGAGATCGATACTGCCTGCAATATTTTCTTGCCCGGCCGCGTCAATAACCGCGTAATGTGATTGGCCGTCGGAATCGATCCAGCCCTTGACGATCTGCAATTTCTGCAGCCGCGCACTGTTCGGATCCTGGGTGGCCGCAACCAGCAGCCTCGGCTTTGCGCCTCCTGGCCGCGCGGCGAAATCGCCGCCCATGGGGCTGCCCATTTGGTAACCGTATTCTGCTCTGTTGTCGAATTCGCAGGCC
>JAHEKG010000217.1 GCA_024638475.1 Rhodospirillales bacterium
TTATCCCCTTGGCTATCGGACCAAACCCTGGCGGATCTTTCAGCTGAGCGGGTTCGGGAAACCCGAAGATGAAAACGAGCGCATTAAGTTTTTGCTCGAACATGGCGAAACCGGCTTCCTGATGGAGCACGACCGCAACACGGCTGATCATTTGTACAACGTCGATCACCCGCAAGTGGCGGCGCGCCGCGAGGATGTTGGCATGACCGGTGCGGTGATGCAAAGCGTCCGCGATATCGGTATTTGCCTTGATGGGATTCCGCTGGAATCCACCTACGGGCATGCCGGCGGTGCGGTCGTGCAGCACGCGCCCTTCGCGCTCGCGGGTTACTGGACTGTGGCTCGCCGCCGTGGGCTGGACTTGTCGCGGCTCGCCGGTACCGGTCAAAGCGATTATTTCCTGACCTACCTTGGTTGTCTTACCAAACAGCAGGTCCCGACACTCACGGGCTTACGTTTCAACGTCGACATCATGGAATTCTGCGATCGGAATCTGCCAAGGTGGGTGCCCATCTCCATTGCCGCATATAACGGTGCCGATACGGGCCTGAACGCGTATCAGGAACTTGGTTCACTGTTTGCGAACGCAGTCGAGTATCTGGATGAGGTGAAACGGCGTGGCTCGATGTCGATGGACAGAGCGGCCAAGGCGGTCGGCGGTGTCAGCTTCCGATTGACACTCGATATATTCGAAGAGGCTTGCAAACTGCGTGCCGCGCGTAAGATGTGGTATGACCTGTTGCACGATCGGTACGGCGTGCGCAACGACAAGGTCATGAACCTGCGCATTCATTGCGTGACCGCGGGCTCTATGATGACCTATCAGCAACCGCTCAATAACATCGTGCGCGGGACGTTGACCGGGCTCGCCGGGGTTCTCGGCGGGGTTCAATCGTTGGGCGTATCGGGTTATGACGAAGCACTGTCGGTGCCTTCGGAGCATGCCCATCAAATGTCGGTCCGGATTCAGCAGATTCTTCAACACGAGACAAACCTGTGCGCGGTGGTCGATCCCCTCGCCGGGTCCTATTATGCGGAAGCGCTGACCGGCGAACTGATTGAGCGCGCATGGGAGTTCTTTGAAGCAATTCAGGACCGCGGCGGGTTTTTGGCCTGTCTCGACTCGGGTTGGTTGCACGCGCGCGCAGCGGAAAACCAAACGGCGGATTTTGAAGCCCAAGCCGATGGGCGGCGTCAGATTGTCGGGGTGACGGACTTTACTCAAGACGATTCGCCGTTCGAAATAGACGGTTTCATGGGTGTCGACGATGCCTACGACGTCGCCCACGAGCGCCTTAGGGATCTGTACGCGAGCCGCGACAACAAGCGTGCCAGTGCGGCTTTGCGCGACTTGGAAAAAACCTGCAAGGGCAGTGACAACATTATGCCGGCGATGATGGCGGCGTTGGACGGCGAAGTTTCACTCGGCGAGATCGGCGATGTCTTCAGACAGACATTTGGCGACTGGGATACGCCGATCAACGTCTAATTTGGATATCCGATGAGTAAGACATACCGCATTTTGCTAGCAAAGACCGGTCTCGACGGGCATTGGCGCGGCGTTGCCGTTGTGTCCGGAGCGTTGCGGGACGCCGGTTTCGAAGTGATCATGATGGGCATGTCCACGGTGGATGAGATCGTCCAGGCGGCGGTCGACGAAGATGTGGACCTAATCGGACTGTCGATCGGGGGCCACGTGGAAATTGCGGAACGAGCCATAAAGGCCTTGAGGGAAGAGGGGGTCGACAAACCTATTTTCGCGGGCGGGGTAGTGCCACCCTGGGCCAAGCGTCGGCTGGAGGCGCTGGGCGTTGACGTTCACCCGCCCGGCTCGCAATTGCCCGATATCGTTGCTGCGGCCGAGCGGCTAACGGGGCGGGTTGCCACGGGCGCCGACGCCTAGCCGGAGTCATGCTTACTCCTCGCTTAGTAATTCATTGACGGCCCCGGTAAACGTGCCGTTACCCCCTGCGATGTGGTCAACGGCCGCTCTAAAAGCATCGCCGTTCATCAACGTATCGCGGTGTTCGTCGAGACGGCGCTGAATCGCCAAACGGAGTATTTGCGCAATCCGGACGGTACGGCGATGGTTGGGCCCCTCGGGACCCAGCTTGCGTTGGTGATCGCTAATGCGCGCCAAAAGCTCCCCGATCCCTTGGTCGTCTGTCGCAACGGTTTCAACAATGGAAGCTGGTCGGCCGTTGGTGCCGCGGGCCGACAACAGCCCTTCTAGATCGCGCCGCGTTTCGGCGGTACCCGCCCGGTCGGCCTTATTGATGACAAAGATATCCCCGATTTCCATCAAACCCGCTTTCTGGGTCTGAACTTCGTCGCCCCAACCCGGGTTTACCACCACGACGGTGATGTCGGCCGTGTCCGCGATGTCGACTTCGACTTGTCCCGCGCCGACGGTTTCTAAAATGATCAATGGCCAACCACACGCTTCCAGGGTCACCGCTGCGGCCAAGCTTGCCGACGCAAGACCGCCCTGTTGGCCCCGGCTCGCCATCGAACGGATGAACACGCCTGGGTCACGGCCATCGCTCGTCATGCGCAGGCGGTCGCCGAGCAAGGCGCCGGCCGAGACGGGTGAGGAGGGGTCGACCGCCAGGACTGCGACGCGCTGGTCCTGTGTGCGTAGTTCGCGAATGAGCGCACCCACGAGCGTCGATTTGCCCGCACCGGGGGCGCCGGTAATGCCGACAATGCAGGCGGATTTTCCAGCGCCGATAAGGTGCTGTAACGCGTTATCGGCTTCGGTGCCGCCACCTTCCACGAGTGTCAGCGTGCGGGCGAGTGCGGCGCGATCTCCCGCTGTTGCCGCTGCCAACAAGGCCTCGATTGGCTCGGGTTCGGTCATCGAGGCTCCTAGGGATAGAGTATTCCAACCAATTCAGCGTGGCAGGCCGGCTTGGCCTCGCCCTCAATTTCGATCGTCACGGCGGTCACAATTCGCACGGCACCGTTGCCGGCTTCGCTTAGCTTGCTAATCGACGACGTCGCGCGGATGCGGCTGCCGGTGCGAACGGGGGCGGTAAACCGCACCTTATCGCTACCGAGATTGATACCGGCGCTGAATCCAGTCATCCAGCTCGGCTTTTCACCGATGAGTTTTGGAATCAGCGATTGGATCAACATGCCGTGCGCTATCGTGGTCCCGTAGGGTGACTCTCGTCGGCAGCGTTCCGCATCCAGATGAATCCATTGATGGTCGCCCGTTAGCTCGGCGAACTCATTGATCATCTGTTGGGTGATCAATAACCAATCCCCCGGCGGGGTAACTTCTCCAATACGCGCTTTCAGCGCCTCGATCCCCACTAGATAATCTCGAATAGGCCGGCGGCACCCATGCCGCCGCCGACGCACATCGTGACGACGACGTAACGCACGCCGCGGCGTTTGCCTTCGATCAGGGCATGCCCCGCCATGCGTGCGCCGCTCATGCCGAACGGGTGACCGATGGCGATGGCGCCGCCGTTGACATTGAGGGCATCGTTGGGTATCCCGAGTTTGTCGCGGCAATACAGTACTTGCACGGCAAAAGCTTCGTTGAGTTCCCACAGGCCGATGTCGCCCATGCTCAAGCCGGTCCGTTCGAGCAGTCTCGGCACGGCGAACACGGGGCCGATACCCATTTCACCTGGTTCACAGCCCGCCACGGCAAAACCGCGAAAGCGACCGAGGGGCGCGATGCCACGCTTCGCTGCCAGCGACTCCTCCATTAACACGCATGCCGATGCGCCGTCGGAAAGCTGGCTGGCATTGCCGGCGGTCACGGTACCGCCGTCGGTCACGGGTTTTAGTTCTGATAGTCCCGCCAGCGTCGTGTTCGGCCGATTGCCCTCATCGCGTTCGAGCGTCACCGATTTGGAAGATACCTCGCCGGTATTCTTGTCGGTAACAATCATTTGGGAGGGCAGCGCAACGATTTCCGCGTCGAAGCGGCCGGCCTCCTGACCCGCAGCGGTGCGCTGCTGGCTCTGCAGAGCATACTCGTCCTGAGCCTCGCGGCTGACCCCATAGCGCTCGCCTACCGTTTCCGCGGTTTGAATCATCGTCGCGTAGAAATCCGGGTGCAGCTTCTTTAACTCGTCATCCTCTGCGCGGAACGTATTGTAGTGTTCGTTGTAGACCAGGCTTACCGATTCCACGCCACCGGCGACGGCGATGGGTACGCCTTCGTTGACGATGCGCCCGGCGGCGGTGGCAATCGCTTGCAGGCCCGATGAGCAGAAGCGATTGACGGTAAACGCCGAGGAAGTCACCGGCAGCCCGGCACGCAGCGCGGATTGGCGCGCGATATTGAGGCCCGTGGCGCCCTCTGGGTTAGCGCAGCCGAGGACGACGTCCTCCACTTCCGCGGCTTCAATCCCGGCACGGGCAATGGCGTGGCTCACGACATGTGCGCCCAACGTGGTGCCATTGGTGTCGTTGAAAGCGCCCCGATAGGCTTTGCCGATTGGGGTGCGGGCGGTAGATACGATAACGGCACTCGCCATTGTGGTTCCTTGAGTTTCTAGTTCCGAGTGTAATTCTTGTTTCGGTGTTGTTCGAGCAACGTCGTACCTACTCTGCGGCGATGCCAATGTGGGCCCCCGAGCCAGGCCGATGCGGCCAGTGCTCGGCGTAGATACAAATGCGGTACGGCTTCCCAGGTCATGCCCATGCCACCATGCACGTGTAACGCCCGCTCGGCGCTAAATATCGCGGCCTCCGAGGCGCGAGCTTTGGCGGCGTGGATCGCTTTGGCCGCATCGGGCGTGGCATTGTCCAGCGCCCAGCAAGCGTAAAGCGTGAGTGACCAGGCTGTTTCCGCTGCGACCAGCGCATCCGCGAGTTGGTGGGCGACGCCTTGAAAAGCACCAATCGGTTTGCCGAATTGAACGCGATCCTGCGCGTATTCCGCGCCGAGGTCGACCGCGCCCCGAGCCAATCCGCACAGATCCGCGGCGACGAGCACCGTCGCTCGAAGCATCCCCAGTGCCGAGCCAGGGCCGAATTGCTTCGGTTTGACGTCATCGAAATCAAGATCAGCGGTGTCGTTGAGCGGGTTCGCCGATGTTAGGCGGTGGCGCCCCGACGGTTCTGCAACGGCCACTGCGTCGTCTGCCAGAATGACCACCGCAGCATCCGCGGCGTAGCCATCGGGAACGCCGGTTTTTCGCCCCGCTAACATGCCGTTGTTCATGCGGCAGCGAAATGGTCCCTGGGGATCGGTGTCCGGCTCGCTCGTGGCCAGACACCAGCGCTCGGTCCCGTGCAGCGCGCCGCCTAGAGATAAGCCGGCGGCGTCGGCCACTTGCATAGCGGCGACGTGACTCGTGAAGCGATTGGGCGCTAACGCGCCGGCGAGGGTCTTGATCACCAGCGCTAGGTCCAGTAGGCCACCGCCGTTGCCGCCTTTGGATTCTGGGATTCCGAGGCCGCTCCAATCGCTAAGCAAGGCATTGTCGGGTTCCGCGGGCCAGCTACCGTCCTGCAATCGCTTTTGTGCGCTGCTCCGTCCGTCGGCGGCCATGCGCTCTGCAGACTCGACGATTAATCGTTGTTGCTCGGTTAGGGTCGCTCCCATCAGCGTGATCTCGGCAGGCCGAGCACGCGTTCGGCGATGATCGATTTTTGGATTTCGTCCGTGCCGCCTTCGATGCTATGCCCGCGGGCGCGGAGATACCGGTGAAGCCAATAACCACCCTCACCGCTGTCGCCAAGCAGAAACTGGTCCCCGCCGAGTTCGAGCGCGAATCGGCTGATATCTTGTACTGCGTGTGCCCACTGCAACTTAACCGTGGAGCCTTCGGGGCCGGGTTGGTGACCCGCGGCCATGGCCGAGGCGCTACGAATCGAGCTAATACGGATGGCCTGGACTTCAGCCTCGAACGCACCCAACCGATCGAGGACAAACGGATCGCCTT
>JAHEKG010000218.1 GCA_024638475.1 Rhodospirillales bacterium
TGAACAATCTGCGCGTCGGCTATAACCGCGTCCACGGCTACTACATTGAAATCAGTAAAGCACAAGCCACCCGCGCGCCCGAACATTACCAACGTAGGCAAACGCTGAAGGCGGCCGAGCGTTACATCACGCCGGAACTCAAGCGCTTCGAGGATCAAATTCTCAGCGCGAAAGACAAGGCCCTGGCCCGCGAGAAACAACTCTACGAAGCCTTGATCGAGACCCTGTGCGAATCCCTAACCGCGCTGCTTGCGACGAGCGGCGCCTTGGCGGAGCTCGACGTATTGGTCAACCTCGCGGGCCGGGCAGTCGATTTGGATCTGAGCCAACCGCAATTGGTTGGCGATTCCGTGTTCGCGGTCGAGGCCGGCCGACACCCGGTGGTCGAGGCGGCAAGCGAACAGCCGTTCGTGCCCAACGGCATTGCCCTCGATCAACACACCCGCATGCTGATCATTACCGGACCCAACATGGGTGGCAAATCCACCTACATGCGGCAAACGGCGCTGATTGCCATCCTTGCCCATATTGGCAGCTTCGTGCCCGCCCAGAGCGCCACGATCGGCCCGCTGGACCGCATTTTCACGCGCATTGGCGCCGGCGATGACCTGGCCGGAGGGCTGTCGACGTTCATGGTGGAAATGACCGAAACCGCCAACATATTAAATAACGCGACGGCCAATAGCCTGGTGCTCATGGACGAAGTGGGAAGGGGCACCAGTACCTTCGATGGTTTGTCGTTGGCTTGGGCCGCTGCCAGCCAGATCGCCGAGCGCATCGGTGCCCTGACCTTGTTTGCAACTCACTACTTCGAGCTGACTGCCCTCGCCGACCAGGTAACCGGTTGCGCAAACGTGCATTTGGATGCGACCGAGCACGGCGACGAACTTATTTTCCTACACCGCGTTAAACCCGGGCCCGCTAATCAGAGTTATGGGCTGAAAGTCGCCGCATTGGCCGGGGTACCCGGCGACGTCATTCAAAAAGCGCGCAATTACCTCGCCCACCTAGAAACCACCCAGATACCGGACACCCTGCAAGGTCAGCTGCCTTTTGGGGCGCCGCGGCAACAACCGGACACGCCGCATCCGGCACTTGAGCGCCTTGCCTCAGTTTCACTGGATGAGTTAACGCCGCGTCAAGCATTGGAGCTGCTTTACGAATTGCAGCAATCGCTGCACAACGATCCATAGATCGAGTGGCTAGCCGCTCCCGGCCTCCAGTTTGCGCAGCCGCACCCCCACCTCCCGCAGTTGCTCCGCCGAGACAGCGGCCGGCGCTCCGGTGAGCGGGCAGGCAGCGGTTTGGGTCTTGGGAAAGGCAATCACGTCGCGGATACTCTCGGCCCCGGCCATGAGCATCACCATACGGTCCAGGCCGAAGGCGATGCCCCCATGGGGCGGGCAACCGTATTTCAGCGCGGTCAACAGGAAGCCGAATTTCTCTTCGGCATCGTCCGGACTAATGCCGAGCAAGTCGAACACCGCATTCTGAATGTCTTGGGAGTGAATACGCACGGACCCGCCGCCCAATTCCGTACCGTTGAGCACCAGGTCGTAAGCCTTCGACAGGGCCTGCCCGGGGTTGGCCCGGAGGGCGTCCGCATCATCCACCGCGGGGGCCGTGAAGGGATGGTGTAGCGCCGTCCAGCCACCCTTGTCGTCGGCCTCGAACATCGGGAAATCCACGACCCAAAGAGGCTGCCAATCTCCATCTACCAGCCCCTGGTCCATCCCCAGCCGGACGCGCAAGGCGCCCAGCGCATCGTTGACGATCCGCGACTTGTCCGCCCCGAAGAACACGACATCGCCATCCTCGGCCCCAACCCGATCGAGGACGGTGGCGACAGCCTCGGCCGGTAAAAACTTGAGGATGGGCGACTGCAAACCGGCCGCGCCCTGGGCGCGATCGTTCACTTTGATGTAGGCCAGGCCCTTAGCGCCGTAGCGGCCGACAAACTCGGTATACCCGTCGATCTCTTTACGCGACAGGCTTGCCCCCTGCGGCAAGCGCAGCGCGGCGATCCGGCTTTCGGCATCATTGGCCGGGCCCGCGAACACCTTGAATTCCACATCGGCGAACAGGTCCTTCACTTCGATGAGCTCGAGCGGCACGCGCAGGTCGGGTTTGTCCGAACCGAATCGCTGCATCGCCTCGGCATAGGTCATGCGCGGAAACGGATCTGGCAGTTCAGCGCCCAGCACCGACTGAAAGGTGTGCCGAATGAGCGCCTCCATCAGGCCGATGATGCCTTCCGCGTCCAGGAAGGTCGTCTCGATATCCAGCTGTGTGAATTCCGGCTGCCGATCGGCCCGCAAATCCTCGTCGCGGAAACAACGCACGATCTGATAATAACGATCGAAGCCCGACATCATCAGCAACTGCTTGAAGATCTGCGGCGATTGGGGCAAAGCGAAGAATCGGCCCGGATGAGTCCGACTGGGCACGAGATAATCTCGAGCGCCTTCGGGTGTTGCCTTCGTCAACATGGGCGTTTCAATCTCGACAAAGCCCTCTTCGTCTAGGTAAGCGCGCAGCGCACGGCTCACTTGATGACGCAACCTCAGGTTGTGCTGCATATTGTCGCGGCGCAAATCGAGATAGCGATAGCGCAACCGCAACTCCTCGCTGGCGGGCTCGTCATGATGAAAGGGCGGCGTTTCGGCACGACTCAATACGACGAGGGATTCGGCCAATAGCTCGACTTCGCCACTGGCCATTTTCGGGTTGAACATGTCTCGCGGCCGCTCCCGGACGGTGCCGGTCACGCTCAGCACATACTCGCCGCGCAACCGTTCGGCGGCGGCGAACACCTTCGCATTATCGGGGTCGAAGACCACCTGGAGCAGTCCCTCACGGTCACGCAAGTCGACGAAAATCACCCCGCCGTGGTCACGTCGCCGATGGACCCAGCCCGCCACTTCGATAGTGCGGCCAATGAAAGTGCGGTCGATGTGACCACAATAGTCGGAACGCATGGGAAAAGCCCGTCACTGGAAAAGCTAAGAGTGGCGGGATGTTACGGTCTCTGCCTAGGGTGCGCAAGGCAGGTAGGCCGATGCCGCTGCGCGTTAGGTCGCGGAGTCGCTAGCGCTCGGCTTCGGTTTGGATTTGTCGGTAGGCTTTGCATTGCCCGAGCCACCGTCAGAGGCGGCCTTAGTTTGCGTCTTGGCCTTGTCCTTCCCATTGCCCTTGGCGGCGGTCTTAGTGTCGTCGGACTTCGCCTTGTCGCTCTTGTCCTCACCGGCGGTCGACTCGCCCTTGTCGGCCAGATTGCGTTTCTTGTCGCCGTCGCCCTTGAAATCCGTCTCATACCAGCCGCTGCCCTTGAGCCGAAAATTGGGCGCGGAAATAAGGCGCTTGAGTGCGCCCGCGCATTCCGGGCAGTCCGCGAGGGGCTCGTCACTGATCTTTTGCAACGCCTCCAATTCGTGACCACAGGCGCCGCAGCGATACTCATAGATAGGCATGTTTGGATTCCATCCTCGCTGGGGGTCTTTGCATAGGGGTTTGGCCCGAAATTACAATAACCGCCAGGCCGGCGCCGAGCTTAGGCTGCGACGCCTTCCGTGACAAGGAACTCGAGCCCATCGCCGGTAGCGGTGGCTCGAACGACATCGCCGGGCCCGCAGTCGCCCCTCAGAATTCGCTCCGCCAACGCGTTTTCTAGCTTCATCTGAATCGTCCGCTTCAGCGGCCGAGCGCCGTACACGGGGTCATAGCCTGCCGCCGCCAGGTGATCCACGGCGGCCTCATCGAGTTCCAACTCGATGTCCCGTTCGGCGAGGCGCTCCTTCAGATAGCGCAGCTGAATGAGCACGATCTTGCGGATATGTTCCTGCTCCAGCGGATGGAATACCACGGAGTCGTCGACCCGGTTGATGAACTCCGGCCGGAACTGCTGGCCGACCACCTCCATCACCGCCGCCTTCATCGCAGCGTAATTGCTCTCGCCAGCGAGTTCTTGAATGCGTTGCGAGCCGAGGTTGGAGGTCATCACGATCACCGTGTTACGGAAATCCACGGTGCGTCCATGGCCATCCGTCAGGCGCCCATCGTCCAACACCTGCAACAGCACGTTGAACACGTCGGGGTGAGCTTTCTCTATCTCATCCAACAACACCACCGAATAGGGCTTGCGGCGGACCGCCTCGGTCAGATACCCGCCTTCTTCGTAGCCGACATAACCGGGTGGCGCGCCGATCAGCCGTGCCACCGAATGCTTCTCCATGAATTCCGACATGTCCACGCGTACGAGCGCGTCCGTGGTATCGAACAAGAACTCCGCCAGCGCCTTCGTCAATTCGGTCTTACCCACACCGGTCGGACCGAGAAACAGAAACGAGCCGTTGGGCCGATTGGGGTCGGATAACCCTGCCCGAGATCGGCGAATCGCGTTCGACACGGCGGTCACCGCTTCCGCTTGCCCGACGACGCGCTCTCCCAAGAAGGTCTCCATCTGCAGGAGTTTTTCCTTTTCGCCTTCGAGCATCTTGGCGACGGGAATGCCGGTCCACTTGGAGACAACCTCAGCCACTTCCTCCTCCGTAACCCGATTGCGGACCAAACGAAACGCCTGCACTTCAGCCGCCCCTGCCTCCGCCAACTGTTTCTCGAGCTCGGGGATGCGCCCGTATTGCAGTTCGGACATGCGCCCAAGATCGCCGGCGCGATGGGCAGTTTCCAGTTCCTGTTTGGCCCGCTCGAGCGCTTCTTTAATATGGGTGGTCCCCTGCATCGCCGCTTTTTCCGCCGTCCAGACCTCTTCCAAATCAGCGAATTCCGCAGCGAGTGTTTCGATCTGCTCCTCTAAGTCCTCGAGGCGGCGGTGCGAAGCGTCATCGCTTTCTTTGCGCAATGCCTCGCGTTCAATCTTGAGCTGAATGAGCCGGCGCTCGAGTCGATCCATAGCTTCAGGCTTGGAATCGATTTCCATACGAATTCTCGAGCCCGCCTCGTCAATGAGGTCAATGGCTTTATCCGGCAATTGCCTATCGCTGATATAACGATGCGATAGTGTCGCCGCCGAGACGATAGCCGGGTCCGTGATCTCGACGCCGTGATGCACTTCGTAGCGCTCCTTCAAACCGCGCAGGATCGCGATCGTATCTTCCACACTCGGCTCATCGACCAGGATTTTCTGAAAGCGGCGCTCGAGTGCTGCATCTTTCTCGACGTATTGACGGTACTCATCCAGGGTAGTGGCGCCGACACAATGCAGTTCACCGCGGGCCAGCGCGGGCTTCAGCATGTTTCCCGCGTCCATGGAGCCCTCGGCCTTGCCGGCGCCGACCATGGTATGGAGTTCATCGATGAACAACACGACCTGACCTTCTTGTTTGGCCAAATCATTGAGCACGCCCTTGAGCCGCTCTTCGAACTCACCGCGAAACTTCGCGCCGGCGATCAACGAACCCATATCCAAGGACAACAAGCGCCGGCCCTTCAATCCTTCCGGCACTTCCTCGTTGACGATCCGCTGGGCGAGACCCTCGACGATGGCGGTCTTGCCCACGCCGGGCTCACCGATCAACACGGGATTGTTCTTCGTGCGCCGCTGCAGGACCTGTATCGTGCGGCGGATTTCCTCGTCCCGGCCGATCACCGGGTCGAGCTTGCCCTGCTCCGCTTTGGCGGTCAGGTCGATCGTGTAACGCTCCAGCGCCTGGCGCGTGTCCTCGGCATTGGGATCGTCTACTTTGGCGCCACCGCGAACATCGTCGATGGCTTTCTCCAACGCGCCCTTGACGGCGCCTGCCGCTTTGAGGATACGGCCCAACACCCCCGTGTCGGCCACCGCCGCGAGGACGAACAGTTCGCTGGAAATGTATTCGTCATCGCGCTCCTGCGCCAGCTTGTCGGTGACGTTGAGCAACTTGCTCAAGTCATTGGACACATGGACTTCG
>JAHEKG010000219.1 GCA_024638475.1 Rhodospirillales bacterium
CTAAGCAAACCTTGAGGGCTGGGACTGAGAACTGGATCACTGAATCAGGCGATACGCCAAACGTCTGTTTTTATTATGGAAAATTAAGGGTCAGGGGGCGACCCGCCGACCGTCTTACAGGAACCGGAATAGGCTCAAGCCCTGCAGGCGGGCGAAGGTGGACTGGGCGACCTCGAGGCCGAATAGCTGCTGATTCAGACGGCTGATGGCTTCGGCGTAATCGAGGTCACGCAAGTCCGACAGCGAGCGGGTCAGCTCCAGCGAAAAGTCGGTATTGATGGCCTCCTGATCATCCAGGGCATGAAGCCTGGCACCCACGTCGGCACGCCGGTCAATCAAGTGTGCGAGGGCTTGATCGAGCGCCGGCAAGCTTTGGCCAACGCGATTGTTGAGGATGGCTTGGGAGCTCGGGTCGCCCACGGGCATTTCCAAGGCGTTGATCAGTTCGTTCAGGGTCGTGAAAACGTCCTGATTGCTACTGGGAACGACATTGAACGTATCCCCCGCCGCGGGCACCCCAGTGATCTCGATCGTGACTCCTGGAAAAGCAACCAGCTCGCCGTTCAATGCCGCGGTGGCGATCAGCGCCCCGCCACCATCCCGCACCTCGTAATCCGTGGCCGTCAGGAAGGTGATGCTGTAGTTGTCCGGGAGATAAAGCGTCCTATCGACGACGTTGCCCGCCCCCAAGACGCCTGTGCCGGTATTGGTGGCGGCGGCCGACAGAACGATATCGCCGTTGCCATTCTTAATCAGTTGAAACACGGCCGTCCCCGAATCCGTGTCCGCAATCGTGCGCGTATCGCCAACTTGTAGATGACGTTGCCCCTGATCGCCGAAATAGGTCGCGCCGCCGCTGCTCGCAACGAAGGGCTGCGTCTGCTCTTGAAAGCCGGCAAACAAATAGCGGCCCGCCGAATCTTGCGAGTTCGCTATGTCGATGAGCTGGGCAAGCCCCTGCCGCAGCTCCACCGCGATGGATTGGCGAGTCGCGTTACTTTGCGTGGCGTTGTTACCAAGAATCGCCAGCTCCCGGGCTCGCTGCACAATATTACCCGCCTGCGCCAGGACCGATTCCTCGAGGCCGAGCCGGTTACGCAGTAGTCCGGCGTTGCGTTGAAATTGCTCTAACCTCGACACGCTGGCTTCCAAACCCTGGATGCGAGTCGCCGCGAGGGGGTCGTCGGACGGCTTCGTGACGCGCAGGCCGGTGGCGACCTGCTGTTGGGTTAGATTCAACTGCTGCTGGGTGCTTTGTAGGGCAGCCAGGAACGTCTCTCGCAAGGTGTCGTTGGTTATCCGCATCGCATCACCCGTCTATTAACGCAGCGCCTGCAGCAAACTCTGGAATAGGCTGTCCGCTACCGCGATCGTCCGAGCCGCCGCCTCATAGGCCTGTTGATAACGCAATAAATCCGCCGCCTCCTCGTCCAGGTTGACCCCGGTGACTGACGACAAATCCGCCTCGACTTGGCGCAACAACGCGTTCTGAACGTCCCGCTCGCTGGTCGACCGCAGTACCTGTGCGCCGACCTGCCCAACGACCTGTCCGGCGCCTTCCAACAGACTCGTCGAGCCGGCCGCCATCAATCCTTCAACACCGATCCCTGCGAGCCGTAAGCCGTTGCGATTGTCACCCACACCGCCAAAATTGGGTTCGATGAGGAACGTATCGCCCGCCGCCGCCACACCATTGATTTGCACCCGCGCACCGTTGATCGTGATATCCGCACCGGGGGTGTAGGCAAAGGACCCGGCACCGTTGATCGAGTAGTTATTGGCGTCGATGAACTGAATGGTGCTGGTGGAGAGCAGACCGGGTGCGGCGATGTCAACGACCTCCCCGGGAGTGATCGCTGCCGTGCCCGTGTTCGCGCTGGCGGCGCTGGTGCGAATCGGGGCCGCGGCCGCAATGCCGCGGGTGTCGGTGATGGTGACGTTGAGACTGCCCGCGGCGCCGGTCACGGGTTCGAGCCTAAACAAATCGCCCGCCGCCGGGCTGCCGTTGATCACAAAACTCATTCCGGCGGCGACGAACGGGTCGGCAACACTACCGGAGCCGGTCATGGCCACGCTGTTGCCGGTGGCGACCGAGAATAGACTGTAGGCGGCGCCATCGTAATTCAGCAGATAGGAACTTGCCTCGAGCCCGCCAAGGTTCGCAATGCCCAAGGTCACGCTGCCGGTACCGGTATTGTTTTGGGACGCATACGTCTGCGGCGGCGCCACAGCAAAGAAATCGCCGCCCAAGGCGTCATTCAGGTCCATACCCTCGCGATGCACCGCATTGAACCGCTCGGCCAGAACCACGGTAATTCGCCCGATTTCGTTACCAATGGGCTCGAGCATCTCGCGACGGAAATCCAGGGCGCCACCCAGCTCCCCGCCGCTCAAGAAATCAGTAATCGTTAGCGGCGGCCCGGTGGGCGATTGCACCACAATTTCAAACCGCTGTGGATCCAGGTCACCGGGCACGACAGCAAGCTGGGTGGCTTCGCCGCCGAGCACCAAACTTTGCCCGCTGCCGATGAAAACATTGAGCGTGCCGTCCGCTTGCGTCGCCGTATCAACACGAACCAACTCTGCCAGGCGACTGACCAAGCGATCCCGCTCATCCAATAGATCGGGCGGGAACTGCCCGCCGCGAGATGCTCCACTCGCGAGAAGCTGTTGATTAACCGCAGCAATACTGCCGGCGATACCGTTGATCTCGGTGACGGCGCCAACGGCCCTGCCTGCGGTTTCACGCTCCAGCGAGGTAAGCCGATCGTCGAAGGCATTGAGCCTGGCGCCCAGGGATTGCCCCGCCGTTAGCAGCGCTTGGCGCGCCGCCGTAGACGCGGGATCGTCGGCTAAGTCTTGGACGGCATTGAAGAAATCCTGCAAGCCGGCTGTCAGACCCGTCTGGCTGTTGGCGAGCAGGTTGTCCAGCACCGACGCCAGGCCGGAGAAGGTATCGGCACGGAAAAACCGGGCGGCAGCGTCGTTAACCTGCCCCACCAGCAGGGCGTCGGTGAGGCGTCTGACCGAGCCGATATCGACACCCGTACCGATGAAGGTTCTGCCCAGCGCTTCCGCGGGGCGCTCAGAGAATTCCACTCGCTGACGGCTATAGCCCGGCGTGTTGACATTGCCTATGTTATTGGAGACCGTCGTCAATGCCCGCTGTTGGGCAAGCAACGCCGATAAACCAATGGTCAGTGTATCCGCCATGAAAACCTCGCTAGTTACGCGCCTGTGTCGGCGGCGCCGGCGACGACTTGAGTGAGCCGATCAGACGATCGAATTCCGGGCTTCGGGCTAAATTCACTAATTTGTCAACGTAGTCCGGGTCAGTGGCATAACCGCCGGCTTTGAGTTCGGCGGCGAAATCACCGATATTGCTGCCGCTGCCAATGACGCCCTCGTAGCGGGCCTGTTGCAGCAACTTGACATAGTCCTGAAAACCGTCGGCCAGCGATCGATAAGCCCGAAACGGTTCCGTTCGACGCTGCGGTATTCCCGCCTCGAACTCTAGGGTCGCCCGGCCGACACGCGCGCCCTGCCAACTCTCTCCGGCCTTGATACCGAATAGATTGAACGTCGGCTGCCCGCCGGAAAACTCGGGCATCGATCGGCCCCAACCCGTTTCCAGTGCTGCGTGAGCGACGACAACCTCCGGTGCCACGCCGAGTGTTTTGCCGGCTGCCACCGCGTGACCCCAGATTGAGCGGACGAAGTCCTCGCGATTTTCTGGGCGCCAGGGCGGCAGTTCCGCCTCCGGCGGGTCCGGAAGGTGCTGGCGAATTTCATCCGCGAAGCCGAAGCCGCCGTTACGGGCCATGTCGAGGGCGACTTGCTGATCGAACAGCGAGTAATAGTGATCGCTCCCCGGGCCGTCCAGCAGGCTATCGCCGAGGCTGCTCTGGCGGGCGGATTTTAACAACTCGCCAATGATCAAGGCTTCGAACTGCACCGCGACTTCGTGGGCCGCTTGCGGGTTGTGCTCCAGGGCCGCGGTCCGCAGGCCTGCCAACCCTTGCATGTCGGTGGGGGTCGTGACAGAAATCATGCCTAGATCACAATGAGTTCTGCGCGCAATGCACCGGCCTCGCGTAAGGCTTCGAGGATGGCCACCAGATCCCCCGGTGCCGCGCCCACTTGGTTCACTGCCTCGACGATTTCGTTTAGCGTTGTGCCTGGCTCCAGCACGAACATTCGGCTACCATCTTGCTCCACGTCGATATCGGATTGTTCGACAATCGCCGTTTGCCCCCCGGCAAAGGCATTTGGCTGACTGACCAGATCCGATTCGGTGATGCGCACGACCAACGAGCCATGGGCGACGGCGGCGGGGGTCACCCTCACGTGACTTCCGATGACAACCGTACCGGTGCGGCTGTTGACGATCACCCGCGCCGGCGCGGAACCCGGCTCAAACTCCAAGTTTTCCAAAAGAGAAATAAAGCTCACCCGCTGAGCCGGGTCCGCCGGCGCCATCACTCGCACCGAGATGGCGTCCATCGTCATGGCGACTCCACCGCCGAGCTCGGCGTTGATGGAATCCGCCAAACGATGGGCACTCGTGAAATCGGGATGATTCAGATTCAGCACCAGGCTGTCCCGCCCGCCGAATTGATTCGGCACCACCCGCTCCACCGTGGCTCCATTCGGTACGCGGCCGGTACTCGGCACGTTGACGGTCACCCGCGAACCGTCGTCACCGGAAATACCGAAACCGCCAACGACCAGATTGCCTTGCGCGATAGCATAAATCTGTCCATCGGCACCTTTGAGGGGCGCCAGCAACAGGCTTCCACCCCTTAGGCTTTTGGCGTTTGCAATCGACGAAACGGTGACGTCCAGGGTCTGGCCCGGCTTCGCGAACGGCGGCAGCTCCGCCTGCACAGTCACCGCCGCGACGTTGCGTAGTTGGGG
The DNA here is from genome assembly GCA_024638475.1 of Rhodospirillales bacterium. Lineage (GTDB taxonomy): Bacteria > Pseudomonadota > Gammaproteobacteria > Steroidobacterales > JAHEKG01 > JAHEKG01. Next base: position 4,918 of record JAHEKG010000219.1, read on the forward strand.
ATTGACGTTGTCGGGAACCACCACGCCGAGCTGGGCGAGCATGTTCTTGATGGACTGAATCGTAAACGGCGCCTGGCTGGTCTGGTCGCCTGTACCATCCAAGCCGACCACCAAGCCATAGCCGATTAGCTTGTTGCTGCGCACTCCCGCCACCGTGGCCACATCCTTGATCCGTTCAGCGCAAGCAATCGACGTTGATAACAGCAGCAGCGCGCTAGTTAATCCGGCTCGAGTTCTTGAGTACATTAGTAGGGAAACCATGGTGACGAGAAAAACCGCGTTAACCAGCCGGGTTTGTTGCTGCTGGCAATCGGCCCCTTGCCCGAATAGGTGATCCGAGCGTCCGCCATACGGGTTGATAGCACCGTATTGGAGGTACTGACATCGATCGGCCGGACGATGCCGGCAATTTGTATGAACTCCTCGCCTTGATTCAGCGTAATGCGCTTCTCGCCGCGGACATACAGGTTACCGTTGGGCAGCACCTGCGCCACGGTCACCGTGACGCTGCCGTCCAGGCTGTTACTTTGAGTCGAATCTCCTTCACCGGTGAAATCACGTTCGGCACCAATCGTGTTGTTGAGGACCTGAATGCCATCCATCGTCACCGGCCGGCCGGCTAACACCGGGGTGCCCGTATCCACGTCGTTGCTCTTGGAGGTATTGGTACTCGCGTTCTTGGTGGCATCGGTGCGCTCCACTAGCAATACGGTGATCACGTCGCCAACTCGGCGCGCCTTGAGGTCTTCGAATAAAGCCAGCCCGTAACCCGACTTGTAAATCGAACCCTCCGAACCGGGTAAGGATTCCATCGTGGGCGGCAGGGTGGCAGAGTAATCCGGTTGCTCCGGCTTGATGCGGGAAACCATGCTGCAGCCCGGCAACGCCGACAACACAAACAACCATACTAGGGCACGTGACATTGGAATTCCTACAAGTTGTTGTTGATGAACTGAAGCA
>JAHEKG010000001.1 GCA_024638475.1 Rhodospirillales bacterium
TGGTGATCCACGGCGCTACGGTCGCGTGGTTGTCGCTACAGGCGTGGCCGATGTTCTTATTCGGCTTTTTGGGAGTGTTCGTTGTGACGCAAATGCATGGCCTGGGTTGGCCGCGGTGGCTGCGCGGTGTTTTTGTTCTCGCTTACCTAGCCGCGGCGGCGGGCGTTTATGCGGGCAAGGGGTTCGTCCCGGCAGTGGTTGAAATCCTGCGCATTCCAACGATCGAATACGGCTTGGTGTTCTTCTTCGCCTTGCTACTCACCGCGGGCGCCCGCATCACCCAGCGAATAGCGGCGCGGTCATGATTCTCGTGACGGGAGCTAATGGTAAGACCGGGCGCGCGATGATTCGGGCGCTGGCTCGACATCGTCCGGTGAGGGCCTTGGTTCGCGATCTCGGCCAGGCGGGGGAGTTGCGGGCCCTCGGCGCCACCGATATCGCCTTGGGCGATATGGGTGACACCGGGAGCTTGCAAACCGCCCTGGACGGCGCTAGCCAGCTATTGCATATCGGGCCAGCCATGGACCCCAACGAGGTGCAATACACGACCAACGCGATCGAGGCGGCCAAGGCTGCCGGCGTCTCGCAGTTCGTCTACTACTCGGTCATGCATCCCCAGCGTCGCGAAATCCGTCATCATCGTTTGAAGCTCGAAGCCGAGGAGCACCTCATCGGGTCGGGGCTGGCCTATACGATTCTCGAACCGATCCGCTACATGCAGCACCTGGACCCGATTTGGCCCCGCGTGGTCGAGGCGGGTGTCCACGCTATGCCATTTAGCGTCGAGCAAAAATTTAACATCGCGGATCTTGCGGATTTAGCGGAGGCCGCAACCCGGGTGGTCGTCGAGCCGGATCATCTGTATGCGACCTACGAGCTCGCCGGCCCCGAAGCACTGAGCCAGCTTGATATGGCGGCGATCATTTCGAAGGTCATCGGGCGGGATGTGCGGGCCGAGGCCGTGACGCTGGAAGCACTCGAACGCAGAGTGCGTGCGGCCGGCCTGAGTGAAGACCGAATAGAACAAATGCTGAATATGAATCGGCATTACGACCAGCATGGTTTCCGAGGCAATCCCAATACGCTACGTATGCTGCTGGGCCGCGAACCGGCGACTTTTCAAGACTACGTCGAGCGGAAAGCGGCAGAGTTGTCAGCCTGAGAGCGCTAAGTAAAAAAAATTGACGATCATCATCATCGTCATGATGTCCACCGCCAAGTGGTGATCACTGTCCTGCATGCGTCGGAGGATGGCCTGCCCGAGCAGATTGCCGGGTATTGTCAAGAGGCCGATGGCCACGCCGAGCGTCAGTAATTCGGGGTTCATCAAATCGGTGGCGCCGAACACCGCAAGCTTAGTGGCATTCATCACCAATACAATTGCCGCGAGCGTGCCGACGAAGGTTAACCGATTCATGCCCGTGCCCAACAGAAAGGGGGCGAGAAAGAAACCCGGCCCGATCACATTGCCCGCCAGCATGCCCCAGACGGCGCTCGCGCCGGCCAACAATCTCGGACTGGTCTTGAGCGAGTTTTTTTGGCTCCAGGCCTTGATGGGGAACGATGCGATCAAGAACAGTGCGAAAATGAGTGCGATGAGGCGCGGGCTCAGTTTAGTGAATACGAAGGCGCCGACCACGATGGTTGGTAAGCCGAACAACAAGACCCTGCCAACGGTTAACCAATCGATGTCGTGCCGATAGATTATTACGCGGCTCGTGTGGCTGAAAAGTAATGCGCAGGTCATCACGGGAATGGCCGCTTTTATGCCTAATATATGCGCCAGTATGGCGGCCATGAGGACACCGCCGGCCAGGCCCGTAGCCCCGTGGACGGTGGCCGTTAGCAGCGCCGACGCCGCGATGAGCAAAAGCAGGTAAGCAGGAAGATCGAACATGGGATGCCGCCATGATAGCGGATCACACGGACGGATCCGCGGCCGCGCCGTCGCACCTCCGCGCCGGCGGGCGCCGCAGGTCTAGTCCGGATTCGTTTCTGGCTGGTGGAACTCGCCAGTGCGCTCGCTATTCTCTAAGTAAGGCATGCGCATGAACTCGAGATGTAGGCCGCCAATCCGTTTCGGTAAAGCCCTGAAGTGCAGGCCTAACACGCCGTCGCCGTTGACGCCGAAAAACAGCCGTGCCTGTTCAGTTTCGGCCACCGTCAATAGCGATAAGCTGCGCGCCTTGCCGAGACGGGCAAGGACGCCGGTGTCGCGATCAGAATCAAAATCGACAATTGAGCGTGGCTCTTGGCCGTAGTTAGTCATTGAATCGATTTGAGATTGTGGTTGGGGCGCATACTTGAACTCGGCGAATAACGCACTTGTGGACGGGATATCCTCCCGGAGTTCATCGGCGAGGTTGGCGTATGCAACATCATCGGCAAAGCCTGGCGCCGACAACAACCCGCCCATCGTTAACAGCGTTAACCAGCTAGCCTTTAGTCTTGACATAAGTTCCCCGGTGGAAGCTTGCCGCCTTGGTTTTTCTTGACCCTATTGTTTGCGGTTCCAAGTTAAACAAAGACAGGCGTTAATTTCGTTCGTTTGCGTCACGCAAATAAACAATGATTGGCAGCGACTTATGTAAGATCATCGACCAAGCGTGTAGACTTGTTGGAGTGAAAGACTGCAATCAATGCGGTAAGTGCTGCACGAACTACGGGGGCGGCGGCCTATCTGCCTCGAGCGCTGAAATCGAGTGGTGGGAGATTCATCGACCGGACATATTTAGTTACGTGAATGATGGCGAGATTTGGGTGAGTCCTGCTACGGGCAAACCGCTGGATCGATGTCCCTGGCTGCGCAAGCTCCCTAACCGCGACAAATACATTTGCCGTATTTATCACGACCGGCCCGACGACTGCAGGCACTATCCCGTCAGAATCGAAGACATGATCCGGGACGACTGCGAGATGCTAGAGCACAAAGACCTTGCCAATCCCCGCAAGGCGCAGCGGGCGTTGGACGGCTTGATGGTGAACAGCCGTCCCCCTGTGCTCAGCTGAGCGAGTCAAGCGACTAGACGCGCGCCTTCTCCCAAGGCCCTGAGTTTCGCCAAGGCAACGTCGTAGGCAATCGGCGCCATCCCACAGTTGCTACAGGGAAGGATGCGTTCCTTATCGACATACTGCATCGCGGCGGTAAGGGTGGCGGCGACCTCTTCAGGCGTTTCAATCTTGTCGCCCTCGACGCCAACGGCACCGACCATCAGTTGCTTATCCTTGAGTAAGGACAGCAACGAGAGTGGCACTTTAGAGCCGGCGCACTCGAGTGAGACCTGATCGATTCGACTGGCGTTTAACGCGGGAAATATTTCTTCGTATTGACGCCATTCGGAGCCGAGGGTTTCCTTCCATTGCAGGTTGGCCTCGATGCCGTAGCCGTAACAAATATGCACGGCGGTCGTGCACCGTAAGCCATCGATGGCACGGTGTAGGGTTTCGATACCCCAATCCTTGACGTCGTCCATGAAAACGTTGAACGCGGGTTCATCGAACTGCACCACGTCTACTCCGGCTGCCTCCAGCTCCAGCGCCTCCTGATTGAGGATTTCGGCGAAGGCCATGGCCATGTCGGCGCGCTTACCGTAGTGAACATCGGCGATGGTGTCGCAAATCGTCATGGGGCCCGGCAGGGTGAACTTCAGTTGGTGATTGGTGACGCTGCGGGCATAGCGCGCTTCTTCAACATGTACCGATCGTGGGCGGCTAATGGGCCCTATGACCGTGGGGACTTCGACGGTATAGCGGTCGTCGCGAATGCCCATGGGTGTTTTGAGTTCCCAGTCAATGCCTTCGATTTGCTGCAGGAAACCATGGACAAAATGAATTCGGCCTTGCTCTCCCTCGGTGACGATGCCGATACCGGCGTTTTCCTGGTGTTCGATCCACTCCCGTGCAGCGCGGCGTTGGGCCTGGATCAGGGCGTCCCCCTCGTGTTTCCAGACGGCAAACAATTGTTCGGGTTCAGCGAGCCAGGTCGGTTTAGGCAAGCTTCCAGCAATGGTGGCGGTGAGCACGGTGCACTCCGGATCAACGGGTTACGATGCCATAGATTGGCAGTAAGCCGCCGGTTGCGACATGCTTTCGGCTAGGCCTATCCGCGGCGTGGCAGGGGGGCTATGCTTACCCCCATGCCCCTGCAAAGTTTCCACCCCGCGGTGCGCCAATGGTTCGCCGCGCGTTTCCCCGCCCCCACGGCGGTGCAGGATCAAGCTTGGCCGGCAATCGCCGGTCGGCAACATACGCTCATGGCCGCACCCACCGGTTCCGGTAAGACCCTCGCCGCGTTTCTCGCCGTCATCGACGACTTGGTGTGCGAAAGTTTGGCGCAGGGTTTGCGCGATGAGACTCATATCCTCTACGTGTCTCCCCTAAAAGCGTTGAGTAACGACATCCAGAAGAATCTGCAGGAGCCCCTAGCGGGCATCCGCGACGAACTGCTCATGCAGGGTTTAGCCGATGCACCGATTCGTACCGCGGTGCGCACCGGCGATACACCGCAAAGCGAGCGTGCGCGTATGGTCAAGCGGCCGCCGCACATTCTCGTGACGACGCCCGAGTCGCTGTATATCTTGCTGACCTCGGACTCCGGACGCGCCATGCTATCGACGGTTCGTACAGTGATCGTGGACGAGGTGCATGCGGTGGCAGGCAACAAGCGCGGTTCGCATTTGACTTTGTCACTGGAACGGCTCGAGGCCCTGTGTCCCAGTTCGCCGGTGCGGGTAGGCATTTCCGCAACGCAAAAGCCGCTGAGTCGCATGGCGCAGTTTCTGCTTGGGCAACGCGATGTAGCTTGTACCATTGTCGACACCGGCCACGTGCGCCAGCGTGACCTTCAGCTCGCATTGACTTCCTCGCCCCTCGAACCGGTCATGGCCAACGAGGTCTGGGGCGAGGTTTACGATAAGCTTGCCGAGCTTGCCGCCGAATACCGGACAACCTTGGTGTTCGTGAATACGCGCCGGTTAGCCGAACGGGCCGCGCGCCATTTAGCCGAGCGTTTGGGTGAAGATAACGTGACTTCTCATCACGGGAGTCTCGCCAAAGAGCATCGTTTGCGCGCGGAGCAGCGCCTCAAGGCCGGCGAGCTCAAGGTCCTCGTTGCGACGGCCTCCCTCGAGCTCGGCATCGACATCGGCGACGTTGACCTGGTCTGTCAACTGGGTTCGCCCCGCGGCATAGCCACATTGCTGCAGCGGGTGGGTCGGTCCGGGCATGGTGTGGATAGCCTGCCTCGGGGGCGGCTATTCCCGCTGTCTCGGGACGATTTAGTGGAATGCACGGCCTTGTTGGATGCGGTGCGGCGCGAAGAACTGGATCAAGTCGTCATACCCCGTGCTCCCAAGGACGTGTTGGCACAGCAAATCGTTGCCGAGGTTTCGGCGAGCGATCGGGACATCGGCCAGCTCTACGAATGTTTCACCCGCGCCTACCCGTATCGTGATTTGCAGCGAGCGGAGTTCGATGCGGTGACCGCCATGCTGGCCAAGGGCTTCGCCACCCAGCGGGGCCGGCGCGGTGCGTACCTGCATTTGGATGCGGTTAACGGACAGCTCAAAGCCCGGCGCGGCGCGCGCATCACCGCCGTCACCAATGGCGGTGCTATCCCGGATCAATTCGACTACGAAGTCGTGTTGCTGCCGGAGGAGCTGCCGGTGGGCAGCCTCAACGAGGACTTCGCTTTCGAAAGTCTGCCCGGCGATATTTTCCAGTTGGGTAACACTTCCTATCGGATCGTCAAGGTTGATCCAGGCAAGGTATTCGTTGAGGACGCCAAGGGTCAGCCACCGAATATCCCGTTTTGGTTCGGCGAAGCGCCGGGACGCAGCGACGAGTTGTCCTTCGCCGTCTCGCGGTTGCGCGCCGAAGTCGATGCGCAGCTCGCGGAGCTGGGCGCCGAAGGCACCGCCGCTTGGCTCATGGAAACCCTCGGCTTAGAAGGTTCGGCGGCAACTCAGCTGGTCGACTATCTGGGTGCGGCCCGGGCCGCCCTGGATGGGTTGCCTACGCAAACTCGCGTGGTCTTGGAACGCTTCTTCGACGAAAGCGGTGATACGCATTTGGTGATTCACTCGCCGTTCGGTTCACGCTTGAATCGGGCTTGGGGTTTGGCATTACGCAAGAAATTCTGCCGTCGCTTCAACTTCGAGCTGCAGGCCGCGGCTCTGGAAGACACCATCGTGCTGTCCCTCGGCCCCACGCATAGTTTCGTTCTCGATGAGGTAGTGGGCTACCTCAACAGTAAGACCGTGAAAGAAACCCTGGTGCAGGCGCTCCTCGGTGCGCCCGTGTTCCCCACGCATTGGCGGTTTAACGCCAGCATCGCCTTGGCGATCAAGCGTTTTCACAACGGCAGGCGCACGCCGCCGGTGTTTCAGCGCAACGATGCAGAGGATCTACTGGCCGTGGTATTTCCGGATCAGTTGGCCTGTGCCGAAAACCTTACCGGTCAAAGGGAAGTGCCCGATCATCCGCTGGTCGAGCAGACCATCACCGACTGCATGACCCAAGTGATGGACATCGACGGGCTTAGCAGGGTCCTCGAAAGCATCGAGCTGCGGCGGATTCGCGTCGATTGCCGGGAACTCACGACGCCGTCGCCCCTGGCTCAGGAAGTATTGGCGGCCCGGCCGTACGCGTTCTTGGACGACGCGCCCGCCGAGGAGCGCCGCACGCTGGCCGTGCAGGGCCGTCGCTACATGAGCATCGCAGAGGCCGGGGAGATCGGCAGCCTGGATCCCAAGGCGATTGCAAGAGTGGTCGAGGAGGCCTGGCCGGATCCTCGCGATGTCGACGAACTCCACGACGGCCTGGTCGTGGTGGGTTTCGTGACCGCCGAAGAGGCGGAACGCAGCGGCTGGCTTGCGGAGCTACAGTCCCTCAATGGGGCTGGCCGGGCCACCATATTCAACCACGGGGAAGGGTCGCTGTGGGTGAGTGCGGAGCGCTTGCCCGAACTGCAGTTGGCGTGCCCAAGCGGTGCAGCAATAACGCCGTTGAAGGCCTTCGATCCGCCGGTGGACCGCGAGACGGCCATCCTCGAGTTAATGCGCAGCCGCCTCGAGGGTTTGGGGCCCGTCACGGCAAGCGAGTTGGCCGCGCCGCTTGCCTTGTCCGCGAGTGAAAGGAATTTCGCCCTCGCGGCCCTCGAGAGCGAAGGCTTCGCGATGCAGGGCAACTATCGCCGCAGCGATGCCATCGAGTGGTGTGACCGCCGTCTGCTGGCGCGTATCCATCGTTACACGCTGAAGACCTTGCGGGAATCAATCGAGCCGGTACCGGTGGCCGTCTACTGGCGGTTTCTCAAGAATTGGCAGGGCGTCGGCGGCGACGGCCGTGAAGGGACAGAAAGCCTGTTTCAAGTCATCGATGAGTTGCAGGGGCTGCCCTTGGCTGCCGCGGCTTGGGAGCGGGACATCTTGCCGGCGCGACTAAAACGCTATCAGTCACATTGGCTCGATGAACTTTGCGCCAGCGGCCGGGTGGTCTGGCAGCGGCCTTGGTTAAATACCGCCCAAGCCAAGGGCCGCCAAGGCCCGGTGGCCGGCACACCGGTAGCGTTGTTTCCACGCTCGGATCTGAGCCATTGGCAGGCGCTCTGGGGTGCCCCGGCGCGGCCCGAACTGTCCGCCACGGCGGCCAAAGTACAGGTGGTCTTGGAAGAGGGCGGGGCGTTGTTCTTTTTGGATATCGTCCAGCGCACCGGGGCGTTGCGGGTACGGGTGGAAGAGGCGCTCGGCGAGTTGGTCAGCCATGGGCTGGTGACGGCCGATGGTTTGACGGGATTACGGGCCTTGCTGACCCCGGCGAGCCAGCGTCCCAGGTTTCATAATCGCCGCCGCCGGCGGCGGCGCGGGGGGCCGGGATTGGATGCCGCGGGCCGCTGGTCGCTAACGGCACCCTCAACGGACGAGGCGGCGGCCCGGGAGGAGGCGGTGGAGAACCTCGCTTGGATGCTGTTGCGGCGCTACGGGGTGGTCGTCCGCCGGGTCTTAGACCGGGAACAGGGTTTGCCGAGCTGGCGCGAGTTGTTGCGAGTGTTTCGCCGCCTCGAGGCGCGGGGAGAAATTCGTGGCGGCCGATTCGTTTCCAGTCTGAGCGGCGAGCAATTCGCCCTTCCGGAGGCGGTCGCCGAACTCCGCAAGACCAAGAACCTCCCCAAACACGGCGAAATTACCGTGCTCTCGGCGGCGGACCCTCTGAATCTCGTCGGTATTCTCAGTTCGGGACCCCGTGTGCCGACGGTGTCGTCCCATAGGCTGGTGTTGCTCGACGGTATTCCCGTCGCCTTCCAGGGCGCGGGAGATTTGCAGTGGTTGAGCACCCTGTCGGGCGAAGACCAGTGGCGAATCCAGCGTCGTTTGCAAACCGCTAGAGCACCGGCGGTACGCCCGGCAATCTCTTGAAGGAATGTAGTGATGTTTGAACACGATTCATTGCGCGATCGGGTCGTCATAGTGACAGGCGGCGGCCGCGGTTTTGGTTGGCTGATCGGCCGTGCGCTATTGGCGCAGGGCGCCAAAGTCGTCCTCACGGCCACCCGTCACCCGGATGAGCTGCAGGCCCGGCTCCGAGAAGCGACGGGCCTGGGTGTGGCAGATCGCTGCCTGACCGTGGTGGGTGACGTTTGTGATCCGGACAGTTGCCAGCAAGTCGCCGCAGCCACCATGGAACGCTTTGGCCGAATCGATGTGCTCATGAACAACGCCGGCCGGGGCACGGGTGAATATCGTATGTCGATGGCTGAGCCCGTACCCTTTTATGAGATTCCGCTGGAGGGTTGGCAGACCATCATCAATACAAACGTCAACGGTACGTTTTATATGACCCGCGCCGCGATTCCGCATATGTTGGAGCAGCGCTTCGGCAAGATTGTGAACTTTTCGACCAGCCTAAACACGATGGTGGGGCGCGGCCTGTCGGCTTACGGAGCGTCGAAAGCGGGTATCGAGACGGCCACCGTCGTCTGGGCTAAGGAATTGGCCGATACCGGGGTGGACGTCAATGTGTTGCTACCCGGCGGCGCTTCCGATACCGATTTCATTACCCAAAGCATGGTACCCGGCAAGGTCGGCGAACGAGGGGGAGCGCTGCTGCCGGCGAACGTGATCGTGCCGCCGGCGCTTTGGCTCGCAAGCGACCTGTCCAACGGCATATCCGGGCGGCGGCTTATCGGTAAGTTCTGGGATCACGACAAGCCTTTGGCCGAATCCATTGCTGCCTGCATGGAAGCGGCGCACGATACGCCGCGGATCATGTAGCGACGCGGCTTGCGATCAACGCCGTGGTCTCACTTGAGACGCGTTGGCAGTTGGCGACCCGCCGCCCAGCCAAGCCTTGGCATCAATAAGCGCTTCAACCGCTGCTTGCGGCGCTTCCTCGTGGACGTAGTGACCCACGTTGTCGATAACGATCAACCGGCTGTTTGGAATCCGACGGTGCAGGTCCTCCGATTCGGCAAGCGGCTTATTACGATCGGCCGCGCCCCATATGATCAAAGTAGGCTTGGTAAGTTGGCCGAGCAGGGGTAATTCCGCACCTTCCTCGTATTGGGCCATGAGGACACTCGTGCCGTGGAGGTAGCCCTGCATGCGGGTGCCTGCCATCACGTCGTCCATCACTTGCTCCGTGATAATAGTCGGGTCGACATAGGAGGTTTTCAGGAACTGCTCCCGAAAACGTCGGTTGCCGAACTGTCGCGCCGCTAACCGCGGCAACGGAAAAAACAGATGCTGGGTTGCACTGGGAACGCCGGTGGAAAGGATGCCCGGGTTAAACAGCAAAACCCCCGTAACACGGCGCGATGCCAGCGCGGTGTGCACCACGACCGCGCCACCCAGCGAATGGCCTCCGGCCACGACATCCGTCAATGCCAGCTGCTCAATGAAGTCGGCGACGAATCGGCCTTGTGCGGGGTTGCGGTAGTCGAACTCTGCTGGTTTGTCCGAGAGCCCGTAGCCGGGCATGTCCAGCGTAATGACATGAAACCGCTTTGCGGCAGCGGGCGCGAAGTGCCGCCAGGTCTGCAACGAGTTGGCAAAGCCGTGCAACAGGACCAGCGGCTGGGAGGCGGGATCGCCATAGCGCCGGTAACGGACGCTAATCCCGTGCACGCTGGTGAACTGGTCTCCGGCCCGTACGAGTTCGCTACGCGGCACTTCCTCGTAGGGCAGGTAGGCGACGATCACGAGCCCGAGGTACGCCAGCAATGACAGCGTCAAGAAACCGGCAAGTGCGCGGCGGAGCCATCTCATGATCGGCTAGTCTCGATTGTCGAGTTCGACGAAACACCAACCGACTTCCGGAGCCTCGGACTTGATGCGCGCTTCCAGCGCGTTGATATGGCGAACCAGGTTCGCGACAAAAGCGTAAAGAATGGCTTTGGCGGAAGAGCCATGGACGTGTGAATTCATAGAGTATTGGAGGGTTGTCGCTAATCCCGTCCGGAAGCATACAGGAGGACCCATGCCGAACCCAGGCTGCCCGAACGGCTAGCGCCAGTCGCCGCGAAGGGCAATCACCGCCTGTTGCAAGCTGGCGGCACTTGCATTGCTCGGCGCCACCGGCTGGCCGGCGATTAGCCCAATGCGGAATAGAAACCGGCGGGGAATTCTCATCATCGCCGGCCCGTAGCGGCGCGAGAAAAAACTCCCCCATAGTCCGCGCAAAGCCAGCGGCACCACCGGCACCGGATTGCGAGCGAGAATCCGCTCAACGCCCGGGCGAAAATCGTTCAACTCGCCGTCTCGGGTTATTTGCCCTTCCGGGAATATGCAAACCAACTCACCGTCCTCCAATGCCGCGGCGATGTCCTCGTAGGCCTTGGCCAATAGTTCAGGATCTTCCTTGCTGCCGGCTATGGGGATGGCTCGCGCCGTACGAAAGACGAAATTGAGGATGGGAAGCCTGTAGATCTTGTAATACATGACGAATCGCGTCGGCCGCGGGCAGCAGCCACCGATAATCATCGCATCGATAAAGCTCACGTGGTTGCAGACCAAGAGAGCCGGCCCCTCCTCCGGAATGTTCTCCAGACCAGTCTTCTCGATCCGATATAACAGGTGGATCAGAATCCACGTGATAAATCGCATTGTAAATTCTGGGACCAGCGAAAAAATGTAGATCGCCACCGCGGCATTCATCAGTGCGAGGCTTAGAAACAGTTGATCAATGGACAATCCCTTACCCAGAGCGACGATGGCGAACAACGAGCCGGCCACCATGAACAGGGCATTGAGGATGTTGTTGCCGGCAATCACCCGCGATCGATGGGATGCTTCCGAACGCTGCTGAATCAACGCATACAGCGGCACAATGTAGAAGCCGCCGAACACTCCGACTAACAGGATATCGGTGAGCAGGCGTACGGCCCCGGGTTGCTGCAAGAATTCACCGACGTCGAATAATGTCGCCCCGGCTATGGTAGGTGCGTAGTACAGGTCAACCCCAAACACCGTCAGGCCAATGGAACCGAGCGGTACTAGGCCAAGCTCAATCTTGTGGCCGGATAGTTTCTCGCACAGCAACGAACCGAGACCGATACCCAATGAGAACAAGACGAGCAGCAGCGTAACCACTTGCGCGTTAGCGCCGAGGATGTCTTTCGTGTAAAGCGGTAATTGCGCCAGATACAAGGCGCCCAGCAGCCAGAACCACGAGATCCCGAGGATCGACAGAAACACCGTGCGGTTACCGCGCAAGAACTTGAAGATGCGCCAAGTCTCGGTGAACGGGTTCAACTTGATCTTCAAGTCCGGCGCGGTGGGAACGGTGGCCGGCACGTAAAAGCTGCTGACCAGCCCGACGATGGCGATCGCCACCACGGTCCCCGCAACCCAACCGGCGCCTTTGTCTGTCGCGATCAGCAGGCCACCCGTAAGCGTGCCTAAGAGGATGGCGAGAAACGTGCCGCTCTCGACGAGTCCGTTGCCACCAACTAACTCTCGATCTGTCAATTGATGCGGCAGGATGCTGTACTTGACGGGGCCGAATAGTGCCGACTGGACACCCATCAAGAACAAGAGGGCGATGAGTAGGCTCAAACTGTCGAGCATGAAGGCAACGGCGGCCGCCAGCATGATCACGACTTCACAAGCCTTGGTAACGCGTATCAAGCGCGCCTTATCGAGCTTGTCCGCCAATTGGCCGAAGGTGGCCGAAAACAAGAAGAAGGGCAGGATAAACAGACCGGCGGCCAGGTTGGTCAAGGTCTCCGGCGAGACACCTTGGCTGGCCTGAAACGCGATCAATACGATCAGAGCATTCTTAAAGACGTTGTCATTGAAGGCGCCCAGAAATTGGGTCCAAAAAAATGGCCCAAACCGACGTTGCAGTAGTAACTTGAACTGTGACTCGGCCGCCATGCGCTTAGCTAACGGCCGCCGTGCTGTTTGCTCATCCCGCGACCCTATCCTACTCAAATGGATCTTGCCAACTATGGAAGCCGCCAGGTATTTTGATGCCTTCGAGTCGCGTTGGGTGGCAAGACATGAACGAGCGTCGCCGGATTACTACCGCCAGTCCCTACGAAGAGCTATTCGGTTTCTGCCGCGCGGTGCGGGTGGGCAGCCACATTGCTATTGCCGGTACCGCCCCCATCGGCCCGGATGGTAAAACGGTCAGCCCCAACGAGGCTGAGCCGCAGGCGCGCCGTTGCTTTGAGATCATCGAAGCCGCGCTCGCCGGTTTTGGCGCTGGGCTCGGAGACGTTATCAGAACTCGCATGTATCTAACTCATATCGACGACTGGGAGGCGGTTGGTCGTGTCCACGGTGAGTATTTCGGCACCATACAACCCGCCAGTACGATGCTGGCGGTGGCGAGGTTAATCGATCCCGAATGGCGGGTGGAGTTCGAAGCCGACGCAATCGTCAGTGAGTGACGCCCACTTAACGGTTAGCCTTAATCGACGCTCTTTAGGAACGCTGCAATCGCGAGCCGATCTTCTGCGCTTAGACGGCTGGTATTGTGATCAATCACCTCGCTCATGGACGCGCCGGTGAAGTCTCCGTCCGGCAACATGCCGATTTCGAGAAAGAAGGCGATGTCGTCCTCTGTCCATTCGCCGATACCGGCCTCTTCGTCGTTGGTGATGTTGGGGACGACATCACCTTCCGGGCCGTCTGGGTTGCCCGCTAAGAATGCGTCTGCCCGCGGCGCTCCGAGTCTATTCCGCGGGCTGTGGCATTCACCGCAGTGGCCGAGGTGTTTCACGAGATAGACGCCCCGGTTGACCGATTCGCTCAGGTTTGGATCGGGCTCGAAAGCACCGGCTTTCAGATACAAGGCGTTCCAAGCCCCCACCGCCGCGCGCCAGCGCACATACCAGGTGAGTTGGTGGGGCCGATTCGGTTGGCTGACGGGCTCGAGGCTGTCCAAATACGCTTTTAAAGCGATGAGGTCGTCGTCGGTCATGCCGGTGTAGGCCGGGTATGGAAACGCCGGATAGTAATTTGCCCCGCCCGGCGAGCGGCCATGGCGGAACGCGGCGATAAACTCCCGCTCCGACCAGCCACCGATGCCGGTTTCCACATCGGGGGTGATGTTCGGGGCGAAGAAGCGGCCGAAAGGCGTATCCAAGGCGCGCCCTCCGGACAAGGGCGCGGCCTTTTCCTTGCTGGCCTGGTGGCATGAAATGCAGCCACCGGCATGCAGTAAATACTCGCCCCGCGCTACAGCGTCGTCCGCCGCATCGTCGCCGGCGGCGCCGCCGGCGGTCAGCGCTAACAATAGCGCTAACGCGGCCGCGTGCCGCATTTAGTTCGCCAGGCGGTAGTTGTCGTGACAGCCTTTACAGGTGCCGGCGAGCGCGCCAAAGGCTTTGCCGATGGCTGCTGGATCACCGGCATCGGCCGCGTCGGCAAAACTCTCTGCCGCAGCCTGAGAGTCTGCCACTGCTTTCGCAAACCCAGCCGCGTCGGTCCAGATGACGGCTAACGCTTCTGTTTCGCCGGCGGCAGGGCCCGAGCCGGCAGGGAAGATGTCGTTGATGGTCGAGACTGTTTCGGCCATCGCCGCCGCTTGGGCTCGCATATGGTCGTAGTCGACTTTGTTACGCACCATGGCGGCGATCGCACCTGCGTGGGCACCAATGGCGCTCATGACCGTTTTGCGGTAGTCGATTAAATCCTTACCGGTAGGTTCCGCCCAGAGGGTGGTCGTGCACAGGGTGCACATGGCTAGAGCAAGTATCAGGACACGTTTCATACAGATTTCTCCAATTGAGAGTTAAAGCGAGTTGAGATTAAAGCTAGTTTGAGGAGCGAGACTTAAAGGCGGCAATGGCGAGCAATAGCCACGCGGCCATGAAAGATATGCCACCGATCGGCGCCGCCATGACCACGATTCGAGGCGCACCGAAGGTTAGCAGATAAATACTGCCCGAGAAAAAAAAGATGCCTACAACGATAAGCCAGCCGGACCAGCGTGGCAGGCGGCTGTCGGGAAATTGGTTGGCGGCGAACGCGACGGCAAACAGGCCCAATGCTTGGTAAAAGTGGTAGCTGACGCCGGACTGGAACGTTTCCATCTGGTCGGAGGTTAAGACATCCTCAAGAGAATGAGTCCCGAAAGCCCCCAGCATGGTGGCAGCCGCGAGGAATAGGGCGCCGAGGCCGCTGAACAGGCGCGTGGTCGCGTTCATAATTCGGGAGGGTTGTTCATGTTACCCAACATTATACCTTCCGGCGCACCCTGGCCTCGCCCACCTGGCAAACGCTCACGCCACGGTTAGCGCCCGTAAATAGCCCCTGCAGGGTCATGGGCATGTTTTCCAGGCCCGCTGTGATGTCCTCGCAGGGGCGCAGCTTGCCTGCGCTGAACCATCGCGCGAGCAAGGCGCCCGCTGTCTCGAATTCCTGCTCGTAGTCGAAGACGAAGAAACCCTGCATGCGCGCCCGACGGCGCACCAGGTAGACATAGTTCTTCGGGCCGGCCGGCGTGTCCGTGTAATCGGTGGCGATGTAGCCGCAGATGGCGACGCGAGCGCCGAGCTTCAAGCGCTCTAAGGCCGCCTCGAGTTGCGGTCCGCCAACATTGTCGAAGAACACGTCGATGCCCTCCGGGCAATGCCGGTCAAGCGCCGCGCCGACGTTTTCGTTCTTGTAATCGATGGCCGCCGTGGCGCCGAGATAATCCGTCATCCAGGCTGATTTCTTTCGGCCGCCGGCGATGCCGACGATCCGGCCTGCGCCCAGACAGCGAGCAACCTGAATGGCGCAAGAACCAATGCCCCCGGCTCCGGCGGAGATCACGACCGTGTTGCCAGGCGCGAGGTTGGCCACGTCGCTCAGTCCGAAGTAGGCGGTAAGCCCTGCCGCGCCGAGAATGCCTAGATTGAGGGACGGCGCGAGCGACGGGTTTGCGAGTTTGCGAGTCGATAGCACACCCTGCTGTACGGGCGTCACCACCACATAGTCTTGCCAACCTGTCGTGGCCATGACTTGGTCGCCCGGCTCGAAGTCGGCGTGTCGTGACGCCGCGACTTCCGCGACGCCGCGCCCGCGCATGACCGAGCCGAGCGGCGCCTTCTCGTGCATGCTTTTGGTTTTGGAAATGTAGCCGCGTTGTGCCGGCGAGGTGCCCAGGCACAGCGTCCGTAACAGCACTTGCCCGGATGCGGGTGAGGGGACGGGGACCTCGACCAAATCGAAGTGCTCCGGCCCCACCAATTCGTCCAACGCCGGATTGGCTCGTACAAGCCATTGCCGATTGCGGCCCTCCGGTGGTGTACTCAGCGTCAACGGCGGGACCTAACCGCTGTGTTGCGCTTCGATGCGTAAGCCTGCCGGCGAGCGGAATACCAAGACATCGCCCGTGCCCAATAGGCTGTTAATGTCGGCGATTTCCTCGAACGGGATGCCCAACTCTCGCAAGCGTGTCTTGAGCGGCGTCAGGTCCGCCAATTCGTAGCGGACGTGCAAGGTTCCTAAAGCGGGTGGTAGGGCGCGGGGATAGCGGTCCGTACCTTCGACGCCCTGGTAATCCACGATTTCCATGCGGCCGAATTCATCGGCCTCCTGGCCGAGGACGCGGACGTCGAGCCCTGCGCCCTTCGGTAGGCCCACCATTTGCTCGATGGTTTCGCCGGTGAGAAGGTTTTTCGATAGGACCTCGAGCCCGAATAGAGTGACGTAAAAGTCTTCCTCTTGTTGCGCATCGGGAACGATCGTGATGAGCGGGCCGACGCCGGCGAAGCCCTTGGGCGAGTAGGGTAGTTCTTCGCCGATGACCTCTAATAACACGATGTTGGTGTCGTCATGGCCATGCATGTGGATTTCCCTGAAGGTCGTGCCTCCCGCCGCCGTAACTTCGCTGTAGTTGTCGCTGCGAAACGGCCGCCCGTCGGCTTTCATGCGCGCAAATTTGGCCGGCAGGTCTTTGACGTGGATGTCTAGGTTCTTCGGCAATAAATCGAAAACTTCGGCGCCGGCGCGGACGGGTTCGCCGGGGCTGGTGAATTGAACCAAGTGCACGAGTCCATGCGGTACACCCGGCGTTCCCACCACGGCCTGCCGGGCAATGGCTTCACCGCCGCCCAGCCCCCAGAGCTTGGCCAGACCCTCGTCCGGCCCATCCCGCCTGGTGCGGACATCGAAACCAAACTCGTCGGTCCAAAGGGGCAAGGCGCTATCGAGGTCGGCAACGCCGACGGTCACATGGGTCCATGACATCATATCCAGTTCTCCTTGCGGCTTCGAAACCGCGGCTGGGGGTTCGCCGGTAGTGCATGCGCAAATCGCAAACAGCATTAGGCTTATTAGGCTTGTTTTATTGAAGGGAATCATTCGAAGGGTACCTCGATCGCGGCGCAGACGAATTTCATGAGCGGCGTTGCGGATCGAAAGATAGCGGCAACATCGGTCACGAGAGCCGGACTCGTCAGTGACTCATGGGCCAGGTTGCTGATGGCGATGAAGTCCTTGCGTTTCAGGTCGTCGATCAAGGGATGATCTTTGGCGAACCCGCGGGGCGGGCGGATCAAGGTACCGCCACCGAGCTCGAAATTTTGCTTGAAACGCTTATTGTCGACGGCCCGCCGCCAGGCGGCCGGCCTGTCGGCGATTGCGGCGCGGATCTTGCCCACCGTGGCCGAGTCGGGGCGCCAGATGCCGGCGCCGAGAAATACGCTGTCCGGGTCGAAATGAAAGTAATAGCCAGGAGCGTGGACGTCTTTGCCTAGCTCGTGGCGAAATTGAATGCCCACATTCGTCTTGAAAGGGGTTTTGTCGCGGGAAAAGCGAATATCTCGATAAGGCCTCATCAGTGAGCCGCCGACTTTCTTCGGAATGGCCACGAAACTCGGCGCGAACTTGCTGAGCGGCTTGGAAAATTCCGTAATGAAATCCAACGCGGGCTCGCGTACGCAGCGCTCGTAGTCGCTTTTATGCTCCTGGAACCACTCCCGCTCATTATTGGCGCGCAAGTCCGCGAGAAACTCGATGGCTTTGATAGGAAATCCGTTAAACGTCACATTGGCCTCTTTATCCCAACACTTGACCGGGGAGCCATGCCGCGAGCCCGGGAAAAACAAAAACCATCGCCGCCACGGCGAGCATGAGGACCCAATACGGCAGCGCCCCTCTAAATATCTCGCCCTGCGTCACCGTTGGATCGGGTACCGCTGATTTTACCGTAAAGATGAGTAGGCCAAGGGGAGGTGTCAGCAGGCCAGCCTCAATAACGATGATCCCGTAGATGGCAAAGGCCACTTCGTCGATTCCGGCGGCCATGGCGACGGGGAAGAAGATAGGTAACGTCAGCAGGATACCGGAAATGGAATCGATAATAGTTCCGAGCAGCAACCAGACCAGGGTCATGACGACTATGGTGGCGAACGGCCCGAAACCAGCCCCAGTGAAGAGTTCTTCTATGAGCCCCATGCCGCCGCTGACGGCCAGCATCCGTGAATACATCGAGCCGGCGATCAGCAGCAATAATATCGGCGCGGTCGAACGGCCTGACTCGAAGATGGCTTCCATAAATGCAGCGCGCCCCATGCCCTTGCCCCAGCCTATCAATAGGCTGCCAATCACGCCGAAGCCGGCCGCTTCGGTGGGCGTAAATACGCCGAGCCAAATGCCGCCCAGTACTACAGCGACCAGGGCCGATATGGCCGCGGCGCTGACGAGGCCGGCGGCCGCGTTCTCGGCTAGCGCGGGACTGCCGGCCGGCGCCAAGTCGGGTTGCCGCCATGCCGCCACGGCGCAATACAGGACAAAGACGAGCCCGAGGACAATCCCGGGGACGACGCCGCCCAGGAACAGCGCACCTACCGATGCCTCGGTGAGGATCGCCCAGACAATCATCAAGATGCTGGGCGGTATCAACATGCCCAAACTGCCACTACCGGCGATCACGCCTAGTGCATAGGACTTTTGGTAGCCAAGACGGCGCATTTCCGGATAGGCGATCCGGCCGAACGTCGCCGCAGACGCAATTGCCACGCCCGACACGGATGCGAAGCCCGCATTAGCGAGTACGGTAGCGGCGGCTAATCGTCCCGGCACGAATCGCATCGCGCGGTTGCACATGAGGTAGATATCACGCGCCGCGCCTGACCGGCTCAAGACTTCGCCCATGAGCATGAACAGCGGTATTACCGCCAGCGAGTGGCTGCGAATCGAGTCGTAGGCCGTTGAGCTCAAGATCGACAGCGCAATGTTGAGATCCCCATAACTTAAGAACACACCGACGAAGCTAGCCAACCCCAACGCGACGGCAACATGGACACCCAGCAGCACCAGCATGAGCAAGATGCCGAGGGAATAGAAAATGGCCTCTGGCCCCATCAAGCCTGCTGCTCCTTGCGCCAATCGCGTATCAGCATCACGGCATAGATGTAGGCGACAAAAACAGAGTTGACCATTATCAATACGCGCACTGGATACGTCGGCACCCGCAGCGCGCCTTCACCTTCATATTCACGGACGAGAAATGCCTCGTATGCGGGGGTGACCGAACTCCAGCAGATGGCGAGAAAGAAAAGCAGCCCGGTGACGTAGGTGACTGCTCGACAATAACGTTGTGTCACTTCGCCGATGCGATCGTAGAGAAACGTCGTTCTAATCATGTCGCCGCGGTAGACGGCTAAGGGAATCTGCAGGAAAGTAATCGTGACGATGGAGTTCTTGATAATTTCCGTCGTCCCCAACAGCGGGCTGCCGAAAAGGTATCTACCCGTTACGTCCACAACGATGATCACCGCAATCCCAATGACCCAGCTGGCCGAGACCGCATGGATCAGTCTGGCGATATTACCGATGCGGTCGGTCATGGCATCTTTCTGTGTTTAATCAATGGCGTAGGACACCGGAAGTTCGTGGCCGCTCGCCTGGATAAGCCGAATGTAGGTGCGCAATATGTCCGTGCCCGGCATCTCCCTGGAGTTGGCCTCCTGGGCCATTTTGTTGGGAAAGTATTGTAGCGACCGGGCCCACTTCAGCCGTACCGCTGGGTCCAGCGTCCGGACCGTCGCGCCGGCGTTTTCCAGATCGCGGAGCCCCTCCGCTTGGCGCCGGTCTAATAACTCCGCAGCCCACGATTCATATTCCACCCCCACCTCCCTGATGATGTCTCTCACGCCCGCGGGTAAACGTCCGAGGGACCGCTGATTCATCGTGATGATTGCCGCACCGCCCATGGCCCCAAACCCGATTAGGGTGTAGTTGGGTGACGGTTCGTGAAACTTGTAGGCAAAGTAGGATGACGGGTACATGAGCCAACCCGAATAGACTCCGGTGGACATGGCCATGTAACCATCGGGTAGCGAGGATTGCACGGGCACCACGCCGGCAAACTCGAGCCACGGTAGATTGGGTCCGGCGCCAGCAATTTTTACGCCTTGAAGGTCACGAATATCCTGCCACGGTTCAACGGTCCCCAAGTGGTAATTATCGAAACCGCTGAGCGCCAATAGGGTCTGGTTGTATTTCATCTCCAGTTGCTCTACCAGCCATGGATGCTGAGCGTAGACTTGCCGACTAATACTGATGGCCGATTGCGCGTCTTGGGGGCCGAACGGCACGAAATATTGGAAGTTGTGCAGAAACAACTTGGCAGGCTCAAAGCAGGTGCAAAAACCGCCAATGTCCAGGATTCCGATTTGCACCGCCTCGAGCGTTTCCGCCACCGACGCAATGGACCCGCCATAGCCCTCGATGACTCGCAGTTCATGTTCCGTTTGTTCGCTGACGCGACGTTTCATCTCCGGCACGAGGAAATCGTGCATGGCGGCGGAGTAGACGGTGCCCCGCGCAGGGTGGCCGGCACCGACTCTCAACGTGAAAGTCTCAGCATGGGCTACCGCCTGGGCAACGACGATGATGAGGGCGACTAATGCGAGTCGGTTGCACATTTTAGTGAGGTATTCTCGGCTTAGCAGCGGATTAATTCCGTTGCATATTGTTGTTTTGTTGGGGCCGCGGCGATTGATTGCCCGAATGTTGATACCAAGAATGGTCCGTTAATACAAGCGTACTCGCGACGAGCAAGCAGCGATCAGTGGATTGCCTGCAACAAAGCTACGACATTGCTGATGTCTACGTCCGCCGCCATCGAAACCGTGACGGCATGTTCGCGTTCTATCTCCATCAGTGGTTCATGGGTTTGAATTTGGTGGTCGAGGACGGTGAGATCCGCCTCTGAAGCGTCCTTGCCGGCCGTGCGCCGTGCTTCAATGCGTTGTCGCAGCACGGAGGTCGGTGCCTGGCAATCCAGGATCCGCCAGGTCACGCCGCGCTCTTCGGCGACCGTCGCGAACAGCTTGCGTTGCCAGGCCTTTAGGCAGGCCGCGTCGACGATCACCGTGAGGTTCGCGGCGAGCAACTCGCCCGCCAGTTGCGCCAGATGGTCGTAAGTAAGCTGCGTCGCTGCCGCAGTGTAAAGGCCGGATTCGATGCCGGAATGGCTATCAAACTCCGTCGCCAACCCGTGAATGGATTTTCTGATCAGGTCGGCTCGCAGACGGATGGCGGTTATTCGGGCGAGCAAGCGATCCGTTAACCAGGTCTTTCCCGAGCCGGACAATCCATGTGTGATTAGGAGCTTCGGGCGTGGTTTTTTGGTCAATCGAACCGCGAGATCGAGGTAGTCCGCCGTGGCCGGTTGAGCAACGACCTCCGAGTGGGCGGCGTGGGTCTGGGCTGCTGTGAGCGCCGCCACCTTAGCGCGGACGACGCAGTAATACACACGGTACAAATCGATAAGCGTTGCCGAGCGGTAATCGGCAGTGGTTTCCAAGTATCGGTTGAACAGCCAGAAAGCCAGGTCCTCTCTGTTTCTGGCGGCTAGATCCATGCCCAGAAAGCTTACTTCGCTAATGACGTCGAGCCAGCGGAAATCGCCGTTGAATTCGAGGCAGTCGAATGCGATCAGCCGGTCTTTGATTCGCACGATATTGGCGGTATGTAAGTCGCCATGACCCTCACGCACCCAGCCGGCTGATTTTCGCTCGCGCATGTACGGCTCCAGGGCGAGCAAATGTTTGTCGGACCAGCGCTGGATTGACTTTAGTTTGTCGAGGTCCTGGGTTTCTTGGAGCAGTGGCTGGAGTTGCTGGTAGTTAAGCCCTGCGGCTCGGCTGAAATTCGCCGGACTGCCGTGCTGCCAGTCGGCCGGGCAGGGCGGTAGGCCGAGGTGAAACCGAGCAAGTTCCGCGGCAAACGCACCGAGTTCGTTGCTAGTCAGCTGATCTCGAGCGAGCAGTCGGTCCAAGGTCGCCCGATGATCAAATTGACGCATTTTAACCGCGTACTCGATCGCTGGTCCTTCGCCGCCTAACTTCGGTGAGCCAGGCGATCCTGCCACGACAACTACGCCTAGATACAAGTCTGGTGCCAAGCGACGGTTCAGCCTCACTTCTTCTTCGCAGAAGTGTTTTCTGAGCGCAAGGGAGGAGAAATCGACGAACTCGAGATCGACGGGTTTCTTGATCTTGTACGCATAACGACCCGTCAACAAGACCCAAGAGATATGGGTCTCGATTAGTTTGATGGTCTGCACCGGGTGCGGATAAGCGTCTCGATTGAGCAAACCGGCGGCGACCTCCGCACCGACCTCCACCGAGCCCCCCAACATTCGAATTCCCATTAGCCCGCGTCTTTAAAATGTTGAGCAACAAGTGACTACTGTCCGGGTTTTTGGCGATGGGGGGAATACGTAGCAACCCGTACTACGGCCCGCTTGAGCGCTCATTCGCCTCCGTGCGTCCGAGACTTTAGAATGTCCGGTCTCGGATACCGTAAGATGTCCGTACCTGGCTAGGTCCCAAAATCATTGGTTTCCGAAACCTGCCGTTCGAATGGCTGCTTTAGGGTAGTGATAACAGTCCGTTTTCGGCCAGAACCAGCCGTTCGCGTTTCGCAAGACGGACGATTTAAGAACCCAAGACGCGGGAAAATCTGTAGACCAAATACCCATGTTCGCACTGATGATTCGCGGATACGAACTGTGCGGTCCAAAACGCAGGTTCTTTGGTATCAAGACCCGAATCTCGCAGATAATGCTCTATTTCAAGCTCGTTGAATACTCGATTGGTTGAAAGTATCTTTTCGATATCCGAGGTGCTGCTTCCTTCCTGGATACCTATTCTCGCATTGTAAATATGGTCGATGGACTTGGGCTCGTATTTACAAAATTTCGCATAGAGTGAAGGGTTTGCCTCAATGAAATCCGACAATTCTTTAGCCGCCTGCTTATCCAACTTCTCGACAAATCCAGGATGGCAACAATCCTCGGTAAATGACCGCTTGAAGGAGTCAAGGACAAATCTCTTCGAAAAGACTGTGGTTATTTCTTGCTTTGATCCGGTCGCGGGGTCCTTTCCGATGTACCGGAGTATTCTGTAAATCTGCCAAATTCCAGATCCATAGCTACGGACCCAATCTCCTTCTTGCAGCTCCAATCTGATACTCCGAATCCAATAGGTTTATTCGCAATGGGTCTATCCCGACCGTCTGCAAAGGGTCAGTAGCAGCTCCCCAGCATTTTAGCAGCCGGCCGGCGGCTAACGGCCGGAAGCAGTCCCTAAGTCCGAGCTCGCTTCTGCGAAAACGGGGCCAGACCAACAGAGCATAAGAAGTCATGCTGTTGCGAGTCTCAAAAACCGAGGCAAGGGTAGTGGGCCCGGTAGGACTTGAACCTACGACCAATGGATTATGAGTCCACTGCTCTAACCAGCTGAGCTACAGGCCCCCGCTTGCCGTGAGTGTAGAGGTTTTTTGCACGCCGCTGAAACCCTTTGGCCTTCGAATGCATCTATATAAGTAATGACGGATCTTTTAATCGGCGCGGGGAGTTGGGGAGATGCAAGGCATGGCTTTTCGGAGTTTGGCGGTTGCCCTTTCGGCATTGGGAATTGGACTCATTCTAAACTCGATGATCATCGGCGGTATCATTGCTATAAGCAGCGGAATCGGCCTATGGATGGGGGATTTCCGGCTGCTGCCGGCGAATGAACGGCGCGGCAAGCGACTCGTGGCCAAGGGTTCTCCAGCGCTGCTGCTGCTGCCCCTCATGCTGGCGGCGGGCAAGATTTATACCGCGACGACGGATTCCCTAGCGGCCCAATACGGATACGCGGAGCAGTGCAACGTAGCGGCGGACGCGGGGCTGGCCCGCCTCCGAATGCTGATCCGTATGCTGTGACACAATAGCCGGCATGACCCGTGCCGGCTACTCCAGCGTCGATCACTATCGTTCGCTGCGCCAGATTCTCGTCAAGATCGAGGCCGAACTCAAGGGCCTTCAGTTGTGGGAAGCCGAGCCGCCGCCGCCCACCGCCCTCGCCAGCACATTGCCGTTTTGCTACGACACCCTCGGATTGCACCAGTGGCTGCAGTGGCGATTCCTTCCAAAAATGCACCGGATTCTGCTCGGTCACGGCTCGTTGCCGGGGGAATCCGCTATTTTTCCGTACGCGCTCGACTGTTTTCGGGAATCCGAACAGGACCCTAACGAGCTGCTGTTTCTATTGCGCAGTTTCGACGAGCTGCTCTCCGGGAAGGAGGATAACTCGACACCACAGTAATTTTTTTTGCGCTAGGCTGGTCCACTAGGCATCAACTCGTTGGTATTAATGGTGAGATAATTCGGCGCTACAACTTGCAGGGGAGCAAGAGATGCAACTGATATCCGAGATACTCAATTTCATGGTGCTGCTGTTTGTGTTCGCAGTAGGTATCGGCGTTTTAGTGGTCATCATCTTGTTCATTATCGACGTTACCCAGACCAAACAGGCCATCCGCAGAAATTTTCCCGTTATCGGCCGGTTTCGGTATGGGTTCGAGCACATGGGGGAGTTTTTCCGGCAGTATTTCTTTGCGCTGGATCGCGAGGAGATGCCATTCAATCGGGCTGAGCGCTCCTGGGTTTATCGCGCCGCGAAAGGCGTCGATACCACCGTCGCCTTCGGCTCGACGAAGGATCTGCGTCCCACGGGCACGGTTGTTTTCATCAATTGCCCGTATCCGGTATTAGAGAAGGATGTGGCTGACCCGCAGCCCGTGACGATCGGCCCTTACTGCCAGTCACCCTATACGACGCGGTCTATCTTCAACATCTCGGGCATGAGCTATGGCGCAATTTCCAAGCCGGCCGTGTTGGCCTTGTCCAACGGGGCGCGGGAAGCCGGCATTTGGATGAACACCGGCGAAGGCGGTTTGTCGCCCTACCATTTGGAGGGGGGCGCCGACATCGTTTTTCAAATTGGCACGGCGAAATACGGCGTCCGTGACGAGCATGGCGCCCTTAGCGATAGCAAACTCAGGGAAGTCGCGTCCCATGACCAGGTCAAGATGTTCGAGCTCAAACTCAGCCAAGGCGCAAAACCCGGCAAGGGTGGAATTCTGCCAGGCGCTAAAGTTACGCCGGAAATCTCCGAAATACGGGGTATACCCGCTGGGAGCGATTCGATCAGCCCCAATCGCCATCCTGAAGTCGACAGCGCCAGCGATCTGTTGGACTTGATCGGTAGAGTCCGCGACGTGACCGGTAAGCCTACCGGGTTCAAAGCTGTTGTCGGCGCCTATGGCTGGTTGGACGAGTTGTGCGAGGAGATCAATCGGCGCGGGCCCGAAACTGCGCCCGACTTCATTACCGTCGACAGCGGCGACGGCGGTACCGGGGCGGCGCCGATGCCCCTGATTGACAACGTCGGCCTCGTCGTTCGCGAAAGTTTGCCGCTGGTCGTGGACATTCTCAAGAAACATGGTTTGCGGGATCGAATCAAAGTTGCCGCGAGCGGAAAAATGATTAACCCCTCGGAAGCCGCCTGGGCATTTTGCGCCGGTGCGGATTTTGTGAATTCTGCGCGCGGTTTCATGTTCGCACTCGGTTGTATTCAGGCCTTGCAATGCAACAAGAATACCTGCCCCACCGGCATTACGACCCATAACCTGCGCCTGCAGCGTGGTCTCGACCCGACGAATAAGGCGGAGAGAGTGAAGCGCTACGCCCAACAAATGACTAAGGAGATCGGCGTCATCGCCCATTCTTGTGGCGTGCGGGAACCGCGATCGTTGAAACGGTTCCATTGCCGAATCGTGACGAATACGGGTAAGTCGGTGCCGCTCAACGAGCTATACCCCGACGTAGAACCGCATACCAGCGCGGCGGCCTGAGCAGCGGCGCAGACGGAGAATAATCATGAAAGCATCGGACCTGATGGTGAAGTGCCTAGAGGCGGAGGGCATTGAATATATCTTCGGAGTGCCTGGTGAGGAGAACGCGGATTTCATGATGTCGTTGGAACATAGCGATTCCATCCGCTTCGTCCTGACCCGCCACGAACAGGGCGCGGCCTTCATGGCGGAGGTGTATGGCCGGCTCACCGACCATGCGGCTGGCTGCCTCGGTACGCTCGGCCCCGGAGCCACCAACCTCATCACGGGTGTGGCTGATTCGAATATGGATCGTGCGCCCATGCTGGTGCTCACCGGCCAAGGCTCGACTCGCCGTTTACACAAAGAGTCTCATCAAATCATGTCCGTCGTCGACATGTTCGAGCCCGTTACCAAATGGGCGACGACGGTGCTCAATCCCGACACTATTCCCGAGATCGTTCGCAAGGCGGTCCGGCTCGCGCGTGGAGAGAAACCCGGTGCGGTGCATATTGAGTTGCCGGAGGATATTGCCAAGGAGGCGACGGATTCCCAGCCGATCGAGCCGATCCGCTACCGCCGGCCCGTCGCGGACGACAAGATTTGCGACCGCGCGTTTGAGCTGATTCGTAATGCCAAATGCCCCGTCATTCTTGCGGGCAATGGCTGCATTCGGCGTCGTGCCAGCAAACAATTGCGCACTTTCTGTGAGCAAACCGGAGTAGGGGTTATTTCCACGTTCATGGCGAAGGGCGCCGTGGACATGGATTCCGACTACTGTTTGTACACCGTCGGCTTGAGCGCCAAAGATTTTCCCGCGTTGGTGATCGACGATGCCGATCTGGTGATTACCATGGGTTTCGACATGGTGGAGTATCACCCGCGTTTGTGGAATCCGAACAAAGACAAGACCATTGTGCATGCCGATTTCTTGCCCGCCGAAATCGATGAGTACTATCACCCTAAGGTCGAGTTGGTGGGAGACTTGGCGCATACCCTGTGGATGTTCAATGAGCGCGTCCGACAAGGCGGGGCGGGTCAATACGACCTGGCCCAGCAGCGCACCATGCGCGCGAAGATGGGCGACGAGCTGGCAGTGCACGCCGGCGACACCGAGGTTGGGCGCATCCGGCCGCAGAAGGTGCTCTGGGATGCGCGCCAGGTGTTGGGCCAAGACGATATCTTGTTATCGGATGTGGGGGCGCACAAGATGTGGATTGCTCGCCACTTCCATTGCCACAACCCCAACACTTGCCTGATCCCGAACGGTTTTTGTTCCATGGGTTTTGCCTTGCCCGGCGCCATTGCCGCGAGCCTCGTGTATCCCGACCGCAAGGTGCTCGGCATCGCCGGTGACGGCGGATTCATGATGAACGTGCAAGAAATGGAAACCGCGCGGCGTCTGGATAGCAATGTGGTGGTGATGGTGTGGGAGGATGGCGGATACGGGCTGATTGCCTGGAAGCAAGAGACCGAATTCAAGCGTTCCACGGACCTATCGTTCGGTAATCCGGACTGGCTGAAGCTTGCGGAGTCTTTTGGCTGGCACGGCCACTACCAAGATGACCCGAGCGCTTTGCAAGACACGCTTCGCGCCGCCTTTGCCGAAGCCGGGCCGAGTTTGGTGGTGGTGCCCATCGACTACAGAGAAAATCCAAAACTGACCGCGCGTCTGGGCGAGATCGCCCAGCCAATGGCCTAAGGCGATGGGGGAACAACAACCGCTGTTGGTCGTAGGGGCCGCCCCGAGTAGCAAGCGCCTGGTCGTTACGGCGGCGTTTGATGGCGAGCCTATCGCGGAGCTCGAAACAGCCACGCTGGCCAGCGTCCAGAAGGCGCTCGCGACGGCCTACGCGCTGCATAAGGACCGGCAAGGATGGCTCGAACTGGATCAGCGCGTTGCCATTCTCGAACGCACAGCGACACTCATGGAAGAACAGAGTGAAGCATTAGCGACCCAAGCGGCGCGGGAAGGCGGCAAGCCGCTCATCGATTCTCGAGTTGAAGTTGCACGCGCGATCGATGGTGTCAAGATTTGTATCGAAGTGATGCGTGCGGAAGCGGGTCATGTCATCCCCATGGCGACGACAGCGGCCTCACGGCAACGCCTGGCATTTACGCGCAGGCAGCCCATCGGCGTTGTCGTCGCCGTGAGCGCTTTCAATCATCCACTCAACTTGATTGTGCATCAGGTCGCCGCGGCAGTGGCGAGCGGCTGTCCCGTGGTGGTCAAGCCCGCCGACGACACCCCCTTGAGCTGTTACGCATTCGTAAGGTTGTTGCACGAAGCCGGCCTACCGCCCGAATGGTGCCAGGCGCTGGTCACCGACGAGCTGGCGACGGCACAAGCGTTGGTGACCGACCCGCGAGTGGCATTCTTTACTTTCATCGGCAGTGCCAAAGTAGGCTGGATGCTACGCAGCCAACTAGCGCCGGGTACCCGCTGCGCCCTCGAGCACGGCGGCGCGGCGCCGGTGATCCTAGAAGACGATGCCGACTGGGACCTGGCCTTGCCGGCGTTGACGAAGGGCGGCTATTACCATGCCGGGCAGGTCTGCGTGTCCGTGCAACGCGTGTTTGCCCCGGCTGGGCAGGCGACGGAATTCGCTGCTGCTTTGGCAAAGCACGCCGGCCAATTACGCATCGGTGACCCCGTCGACGACGACACTGATGTGGGCCCGTTGATTCGGCCGCGAGAGGTCGAGCGGGTCGCGGCCTGGGTGAATGCGGCGGTGGACGCCGGCGCCCAGCGGGTAGTCGGTGGCGATCCCTTGGGTCCTACGACTTATCCCTGCACCGTGTTACTCGATCCACCCGCCGATGCCAAAGTCAGCCGCGAGGAAATCTTCGGTCCGGTGGTCTGCGTCTATCCCTATGATGAGGTTGCCGAAGCCTATACGTCGGCCAACGATTTGCCGTTCAGTTTTCAAGCGGCGGTATTTACGCGGGACCTCGACAAGGCGCTGGCGGCGTACCAACACCTGGACGCCTCGGCAGTGATGGTGAACGACCACACGGCTTTTCGGGTCGATGCGATGCCATTCGCCGGGCTCAGGCAGTCCGGGCTCGGCACCGGGGGTATCCCCTATACGATGGAAGACATGACGGTGGAAAAGCTGTTGGTCGTTAAATCCGGTGTGCTAAAGGCATGAGCCGGGCGCTGATCGATTTACTCAACCAGTACGCCAACAACCCACGGCTGGAAGAACTGGCCGTGCCCGTTAGGGGCCATGACGTCATTCGTCATCCGATGCTGAACAAGAGCACGGCGTTTGCCGCCGCGGAACGTATCGCCTTGGGTTTGGATGGGTTATTGCCCTACCAAAAAAACAGCATCGAGATTCAGGCGCAGCGAAGTTATGAGTCCATGGTGCGCAAGCCGGATCCCCTGGAGCGTTACATCGGCTTAGCCGGCTTGCAGGACCGCAACGAGCATCTGTTTTATCGCGTGCTCGTCGACAATTTGGAAGAGTTCATGCCCATCGTCTATACACCGACGGTGGGTCTTGCGGTACAGCAGTTTAGTCATCACTTTCGCCGCGCGCGCGGGATCTGGGTCACTCCCGCCCACCGGGGGTCCATTGCGCAAGTGCTCAACAATGCGGCGCGGGGCTTGGATGTGCGCTTGCTGGTCGTCACGGACAACGAGTCTATCTTGGGTATTGGCGACCAGGGGGCAGGCGGCATCGCTATCGCGATCGGCAAGTTAGCCCTATATTGTGCCTGCGCGGGTATTCATCCGGTGATGGCGCTGCCGGTGAGTTTGGATGTGGGTACAGATAACCCGACCCTGTTGGAAGATCCACTCTACTTGGGCTGGCGCCATGCGCGCCTGCGGGGAGAGGACTATGAGGCCTTGGTCGAAGAGTTCGTAGCCGCGGTCCACGAGGTGTTGCCGACGGCAGTCGTGCAATGGGAGGATTTTCGCAAGAACAACGCGCTAATGATTTTGGATCGTTATCGTGATGTAGTGCCTTCGTTCAACGATGACATCCAAGGCACGGGCGCGATGGCGACCGCGGGCGTGATGTCGGCGCTCCGCGTCACGGAGTCAGGCGTCGCTGAGCAACGCATCGTGATTCACGGCGCCGGCGCTGCCGGCCTTGGAATCGCTCGGCAATTGAGGGCTGCACTACAGGCTACAGGCATGACGGCTGATGCTGCGCGGCAGGCCATGGCGGTGCTAGATAGCCGCGGTCTATTGGTAGGGCAAGCGTTCCGTGAAGTCTACAAATGCGAGCTGGCGTGGGACGAGGCTTTTGAAGGCAGTTTGGGTTTGGATGCCGGACATCGCGACCTACTCTCGGTCGTGCGCGCCTTCAAGCCCACCGTCCTCATTGGTACTTCGGGCCAACCCGGCGCGTTCAACGAGGCGGTCGTCAAGACAATGTATGAGCATTGCTCACGGCCGGTCATCTTGCCGCTCTCCAATCCAACGGACTACACGGAAGCGCGGCCTGCAGATCTCATGGCCTGGACAGAGGGCCAAGCTTTGGTGGCCACGGGCAGCCCGTTCG
Organism: Rhodospirillales bacterium; assembly: GCA_024638475.1. Lineage (GTDB taxonomy): Bacteria > Pseudomonadota > Gammaproteobacteria > Steroidobacterales > JAHEKG01 > JAHEKG01. The sequence goes on from JAHEKG010000001.1 coordinate 30,122, forward strand.
AGCCCGTTCAATATCACGGCAAGACGCACCGCATCGGCCAGGGCAACAATGTGTTCGTTTTTCCCGGCATTGGGCTAGGGGCCCTGGCTGCGAAGGCCAGCGCGATTACCGACGGGATGATTAACGCAGCGGTGATGGCGTTGGCAGAAGCCGTGACCGATGCGGAGTTGGCCGACGGTTTGCTGTTCCCCGCCACCAGCCGCTTGCGCTCTGTGTCCCGATCAGTCGGGCTGGCAGTAATGGAGCACGCGGTTGCCGAAGGGGTTGCCGACCCGACCATTGCGGCATTGGACGTCGAAGGGCGTCGCCGACACCTGAGTGACATGATCTGGGAGCCGTATTACCGCCGGTATAGCGCTGGCTGATCTACAACGGGCTCAGTCCTCTAGCAAGAATGAACGGAGCTGATCGGAGCGTGACGGGTGGCGTAACTTGCGCAATGCCTTGGCCTCAATCTGACGAATCCGCTCACGAGTGACGTCGAACTGTTTGCCGACTTCTTCCAAGGTATGGTCGGTATTCATATCGATACCGAACCGCATGCGCAGCACTTTGGCTTCCCTTGGCGTCAAGCCCGCGAGCACGGCATGGGTGGTTTCCTTTAGACCCTCGCTGGTAGCCGAATCCACCGGCGACGATACCGTCTGATCCTCGATGAAATCACCCAAATGCGAGTCTTCATCATCGCCTATGGGTGTTTCCATGGAGATCGGTTCCTTGGCGATCTTGAGGACCTTGCGGACTTTGTCTTCCGGCATTTCCATACGCTCGGCAAGTTCTTCCGGAGTCGGTTCACGGCCCATTTCTTGGAGCATCTGCCGCGAAATCCGGTTGAGCTTGTTAATCGTCTCGATCATGTGCACCGGAATACGGATGGTGCGCGCCTGATCGGCGATTGAGCGGGTAATGGCTTGGCGAATCCACCAGGTCGCGTAGGTCGAGAACTTGTAACCGCGCCGGTATTCGAACTTGTCTACGGCCTTCATCAAGCCGATGTTGCCCTCTTGGATCAGGTCGAGAAACTGCAGGCCGCGATTGGTGTACTTCTTAGCGATGGAAATCACCAGCCGGAGGTTAGCTTCGACCATTTCCTTCTTGGCGCGCCTGGCTTGGGCCTCGCCCATCGACACCTGCCGATTGATCTCCTTGATTTCTGGAATCGACAGGCGGGTAATTTCTTCCGTCAGGGTTAGGCGCCGCTGGGCACGAAGAATGTCCGGCTTCAGGCGCGTCAGTGAGGACGAATGCTTGCGTTTCGCGCGGATGTGCTTTTCGACCCATTCCAGGTTGGTTTCGTTTTTAGGAAAGCTAGCAATAAAGTCTTTCCGGGGCATACCGGCCTCGCGCACACACAGCGCCATGATTTGCCGCTCTTGCGCACGCACGGTCCCGATGGTGTCCCGCAACTGGATCGCCATCGCTTCCAGCAGTTTGGGGGCTAATTTCAGTTCCAAGAAATCAAGTGCCAGCAACTCGGCGCATTTGCGCGTGGTCTTGTCCGACAGGCCACGCTTGATCAAACTGTCCATGAATTTCGTATGCAGCTTGGCGATCTTCTTGATGCGCTGCGCTGCCTCTGCGGGATCCGGCCCCGTGTCGACCGGCTCGTCATCGTCATCGTCTTTTTCGTCGCCGGTCTTGGTGTGTGGCTGAGCGATTTCAGCGTTCGGGTCAATGAAGGCCACGATCACATCTTGGAGCCGACTTTCACCAAGAAATACGGGCTCGTAGGCTGCGAGCAGCAACTCGATGGTGGGCGGATATTGAACTAGCGCACAACGGACTTGGTCGAGACCCTCTTCAATACGCTTGGCAATGCGGATTTCGCCCTCGCGGGTCAGCAGCTCGACAGTCCCCATCTCCCGCATGTACATGCGCACGGGATCCGTGGTGCGACCGAACTCGGCATCAACGGTAGCCAGCGCTGCGGCAGCCTCTTCCTGAGCATCCTCGTTGTTGGTCACGGCCGTGTCAGACAAGATCAACGAGTCGGCTTCCGGTGCCTTTTCGTACACCGTGATGCCCATGTCGTTAATCATGTTGACGATATCTTCGATCTGTTCCGGATCGACGATGTCGTTGGGGAGATGATCGTTGACCTCGCCATAGGTCAGGTACCCCTGCTCCTTACCCTTGGCGATCAAGAGTTTGAGTTGGGACTGACGCTCGGCTTCTGGCGACTTGGCGCGCTTCTCCATCAAATGTCCTTGCAGTGGGGCAAAACAAACCGCCTATTCTACGGAGATTCTTAGCGTAGTGCTATGAATTAGCCCTGTTTTAGTTAGTCCGGGTCAGGGCCGGCGGAGTTCCCCGGGTCGGAGATAAGTCTATGATATTCCGCTTTTTCCTCCTCAGTCAGCTGGCCGGAGCGGGCGGTCAGCTCGGCCCGGCGCCGGCGCCGGTGCAGGTCGAGGATCCGTGCCAAACAGTCGTTGAGCACCGCGGTCGCCACGTCCTCCTCGTCCTGCGGGGGGTGGGCCAGCAGCTTGCCCAGATGGCGGCCGTCGGGGTCATCACGAAAGCGTTCCAACAACCCGGCGGAGTTGATCTGGGGGTGGCTGCGGGTGGTTTCGAGCAGGCGCAGCAGTAAGCCGGTGCCGGCCAGCGGCACGTTTTCGAGACCCGCCGGGATAGCGGCGTCGGCGGCGCGCTGGGGATAATGCAAGACCAGGCCGATGGCCTGCCGAACGAGGGTACTGCGACCGGCCAGCGGCAAAGTGCGTGGTGGCTCCGGGCCAGAGGGTTCACCGGTGCCGGGCAGCAGCAAGGCCCCTAGCCGGTCGGCGGACAAACCCACGGCTTCCGCCAAGGTGTCTAACACCAGGGCCTTGAAGACGCCCTCGGGCACCCGCCGCAATAACGGTCCGGCTAGGGTGGCGAGACGGGCGCGCCCATCCGCGCTCTGGTTGTCGACCTGCGCGGCCAAGCTCTTCACCAGAAAGTCGGACAATGATTGGGCGGCGTCCAGCCGGTCTTCGAAAGCCGCGGCGCCCTCTTGGCGGACGATCGAATCCGGATCTTCTCCTTCGGGCAGAAACAAGAAGCTGAATTCGGCGTTGCCGCCGGCGTGGGGTAGCGCGGTCTCGAGCGCGCGCCAGGCAGCTTTGCGGCCGGCCCGGTCGCCGTCAAAACAGAAAACCACGCGGGTTGCGAGCCGGGTCAAGCGCAGGATATGGTCCTTGGTGGTGGCCGTCCCGAGCGTGGCCACCGCGTAGGGAATCCCGTGCTGGGCTAGGCTGGCGACGTCCAAATAACCCTCCACCACTACCATCCGGCTGAGATCGGCGCGGCTTTGGCGGGCCTCGTAAAGGCCATAGAGGGCTTGACCCTTGTGGAAAACGGGGGTTTCCGGCGAGTTCAGGTACTTCGGTTCGGCGTCGCCCAGTACCCGGCCTCCGAAGCCGATGACCCGGCCGCGATGATCGCGGATCGGGAACATGAGGCGATTGCGAAACCGGTCATAGCGCCTGCCCTTGTCGTTTTCGATCACGAGACCCGCGACTTTCAAGATCTCCGTGCCGTCATTGTCCTCGGTCCCACCACCGAGTTCGCTGATCAGTCCGTCCCAACTATCGGGCGCGAAACCCATGCCGAACTTGGCCGCGGTGGTGCCGTCGATACCGCGGGCCTTCAGGTAGGCAACCGCCGGCTCATGGGTCTTGAGGTGGGCGCGGAAAATCTGGTCGGCCTCGGCCAGGACGCTGTAAACCGCAGCGTAGCGTTCTCGGGGGGCTGCTTGCGCGGTCTCCCGCGGCACTTCCAGACCCACCAAGTCGGCGAGATTCTCCACGGCCTCGACGAAGCCGAGGTTTTCGTACTCCATGATGAAACCCAAGGCGGTTCCGTGAGCGTTGCAACCGAAACAGTGATAGAAACCCTTGGCCGGGCTGATCGTAAACGAGGGGGTTTTTTCGCCATGAAACGGGCACAGTGCCTTGAACTCCCTGCCCGCCCGCTTGATTTCTATTCGCGCACCGATGATCTCCGCGATATCGGCGCGGGCGATCAACTCATCGATGAAGGCTTCCGGAATGCGTCCAGCCATGGTGGTCTTAGTTTAGACGGTGGTCGGGTCAAGCCGCAGCATAGCGCGCTTAACGGACGGGTCTAACTGGCCAGGCGGGCTTTCACCCGGGCACTGGCTGCGCCCATGTCGACCTGGCCCGCAGCCTTGGCCTTGAGCGCCCCCATCACCTTGCCCATGTCGGCTGGCGAACTCGCGCCCAGGTCGGCGATCACTTGGTCGATGAGCGTATCCAACGCCGCAGCGTCGAGCTGAGTCGGCAAATAGCCGGTCAAACAGTCGATTTCGGTTTTTTCCTTGGCCGCGAGATCGTCCCTTCCGGCTTGTTCGAATTGGTTGAGCGAATCGCGCCGTTGTTTGATCATCTTCTGCAGCGTCGCCAATATCCCGGCGTCGTCTAACGTCTTCCGGCTATCGATTTCAACTTGTTTGATGGCCGCCAGCGCCATGCGGACGACACCCAGTCGCTCTTTTTCCCCCGCCTTGAGAGCGGTTTTCATATCCTGTTGCAGTTGTTCCTTGAGTCCCATGGCTGGGATCGCTGAGCGGCGGCTCAGTAGAGGCGGCGGCGCTTACCCTCATCCCGGGAGCCGCGCTTGAGATGGCGTTTTACGGCCGCAGCCTTTTTGCGCTTGCGTTCTTGGGTGGGCTTTTCGTAAAACTCGCGGCGACGCAGTTCAGTTAAGATGCCCGCTTTTTCGCACGCACGCTTGAAACGCCGCAAAGCGGCGTCAAAATGTTCACTTTCCCGGACCCGAACGCTGGGCATAACCATCCCCAAACAATATACAGTGACGACATCGCCGGCATAGCCGGCGACAAAGACCGCTTAGGATAGCAGTGAAAGTTCGGCTTGCAAAGCCTAGGGAGCAACGCCAATGGCCGTTCTCGGCATAGAAACGAGCTGTGATGAGACCGGGGTCGCCCTCTACGACCCGGAGCGGGGCATCATTGCCGAAGCCTTGGCAAGCCAAATCGCCCTGCACGCCGCGCATGGCGGCGTCGTGCCCGAAATCGCCTCGCGGGATCACGTCGCAAAGCTGGCGCCAATGCTCAAGCAGGTGCTGGCGGAGGCCGATCTGAGCTGGGCCGACGTGGAGTTGCTGGCTTATACCGCCGGCCCCGGGCTCGTCGGCGCGTTGATGGTCGGTGCCTGTGTGGGTGCCGGGGTGGGCTTCGGCGCTCGCCTGCCCACGCTGGGTATCCATCACATGGAGGCGCACCTGCTGGCACCGCAGATGCCGGCCGGAGGCCCAGCGTTCCCGTTCGTTGCCTTGCTCGTGTCCGGCGGCCATACGCTGTTGGTGGATGCGGCGGGGGTCGGCCGTTACCGCATTCTGGGCGAGACCTTGGACGACGCGGCGGGTGAAGCCTTCGATAAGGTTGCCCGACTCCTGGGGTTACCCTATCCCGGTGGCCCGCCCATTGCGGCCCTGGCGGAATCCGGCCAGGCCGATCGATACGCTTTGCCGCGTCCCCTGGCGCGATCCGGTGACCTGAATTTCAGCTTCAGCGGCCTCAAGACGGCGGTGCGCCTCGTCGTCGAACGTTGCCGGGCCGAGGACAGCCTGGAGCGGGAGCGGGCCCACATAGCCGCCTCGTTTCAGGCGGCGGTGGTTGATTCGTTGACCGCTAAGGTGCTGGCCGCCGTCGAGCAAACCGACTACGACGCCGTGGTAATGGCGGGCGGGGTCGCGGCCAACCAAGCTCTGCGGCAGCGGCTAGCGCGGGAGGCTGCCGCGGCCGGGTTTCAAATTCACTACCCGCCGATGGCGCTTTGCACCGACAATGGCGCCATGGTGGCCTACACGGGTTGGCGAAGGCGGGCGGATGCCGAGGAGGGATTGCCGGCCGTGATTGCCAGACCGCGTTGGTCGCTCGAAGAACTCAAGCCACCAGGCGCATAGGACATCCGAATGGACAAAATATTTCTGCGCGGTTTAGAAGTGCAGGCGGTGGTCGGCATTTGGGACTGGGAGCGTAACGTCACCCAGAAAGTCGTCATCGATCTGGAGATGGCCAGCAACAACCGCAAAGCGGCCGCCACGGACCGTATAGAGGACACCCTAGACTACAAGCGGGTCGCCAAGCGGGTCAGCGCGTTCGTCGAGCAGTCCGAGTACCAGTTGGTCGAAACGCTCACCGAGCGCATCGCACAGATCGTCGTTTCCGAGTTCGATATTCCTTGGGTGAGGGTATGCGTGAGTAAGCCCGGCGCCATCCGCGGCTCGAACGATGTCGGCGTTTGCATTGAGCGGACCACCGAGGATTTCGATGATTGAGGTCTATGTGGGCCTCGGTAGTAACGTCGATCCCATGCGGCATCTTACGCTCGGCGTCGAACAGCTCCGCCAGCACGGCCGGGACCTTCGGCTGTCGAAAATCTACGAAGGGCCCGCCATCGGCGTACCCGGCGACGATTTTGTCAATGCGGTGGCACGCTTTCGGTGGCCGCAAGGCGTCGTAGAACTAATGGCACTGGTGGCGAGCATTCATCTGCAAGCCGGCCGCGGCCCCAAGGAACGCGCCGCCGACGGGCGGAGTCTGGATCTTGATATCGAGCTGTTCGGCCAGGCGGTAGATCCCCGTTACCGGTTGCCGCGCAAAGACGTATTGGCTTACGACTTCGTCTTGGCGCCGTTGGCCGAACTTTCGCCTCGGCTGCCGCACCCGCTGCTGGGTGCCAACATGGCTGCGCTTTGGGCGCCCAGGGCCGGGCGCACACTGCTGCGCTGCTTGGGTGATTATGTTCAGCCCTGACTCGCGTTACTGAACCCAGTTCGTACTCTTGTGGTCTACGTACGAGTAGACTCACGAATCAGGCCAACGCCTTATCATAAGCCCCATCATGCCGCGCCTAGTCATTTTAACAATCATATGGGTACTCACCGGTTGTGGTGGCGGTGGCGGTGGCGGTGGCGGTGGCGGTGGCGGTGGCGGTGGCGGAACTTCGGGCGGCGCTTGTTCGGTCGCGGACGAGAAGAGCTTCGTTTTGTCGACTACGCAGGATTGGTATTTCTTCAATTCTCCCGACTTCCCCGGGCAGACGGCCAAATACAACGGCATCAACCTTGCGAGCTACGCTACGGCGGACGACCTCTTGGAATTCTTGCGCTACCAGCCGACTCAGTTCGATCGCGGCTTCAGTTACATTACGACAATCGCGGAGGAGCAGCAGTTTCTCCAGGGTCAGTTCGTAGGATTCGGGTTTGGCACCAAGTTCGTGGATGCGCCGGTCAACGATGACCTTCGCTTTACCCGCGTGTTTTCCGGTAGTCCGGCCGAGCAGGCGGGCTTTCAACGCGGCGACCGGATCCTCGAATTGGATGGCCGCACCATCGCAGAAATCAACCAAGCCGAGGGCGTAAGCGCTGCCTTCGGCCCGGCACAAGCGGGTTTCACTGTCGACTTCTTGATTCGCGACAAAAACGGTTCGGAATTCAACGTTCAAGTCGCTAAGGCCACGGTGAACATCGATCCGGTACCGCCAGTGCCGACACGCATTATCGATCTCAACGGCCGGCCGGTGGGTTACATTAATTTTCGCTCGTTCATTTCCGCTGCCGAACCAGCTTTGGATAGCATCTTCGCGCAGTTTCAAGCCCAAAATGTGCGCGATGTCATTGTCGATGTCCGCTACAACGCCGGTGGCTTGGTGTCCGTTGCCGAGTATCTCGGCGACTTACTCGGCGGTGCCGCGCTGCCGGCGGGGACGGTTTTTTCGCGTACGCTGTTTAGCCCGGCGCGCGCCAGCAACGATTCGGAGCGCCGGTTCGCACAGTTGACGAATTCGCTGGCGATGCTGGATTCCCTTACGTTCATCACGACCGGTGCTTCCGCATCGGGCAGCGAGTTGATGATCAGTAGTTTCACCCCCCACACCACCGTGGTGGTCGTCGGATCGCTGACCGACGGCAAGCCGGTAGGGCAATCGGCTTTCGATTATTGTGGTACCCAGCGTTTGCGGTTGGTCACGTTCGAAACCGTCAACGCACTCAATCAGGGCCGTTACTTTGGCGGAATCCCGGCGGATTGTCCGGCCGCGGACGATCTGAATTTTGCCTTGGGTGATGTCAACGAGAGCTCTCTGGCCGCAGCCTTGTCCCGCATCGACACGGGCCAGTGTCCACCACAGCCCGCGGTACAGAAACCGCAGTTTGTGCAGGGTGTTGCAGAGGTACCCAAAGGCGCCGGCAGTACCCCCGCGCAGCGTTATCTGTCAGCGTTTTAGGACCGTGCCTTCCAGGGGGGGCGGCTAGACGCCCCCAAGCATTCGGGTTTACCAACCCACGCTACGACCGCCGTCCACGGCGATAATCTCGCCCGTGACGTAGGGGGCATCACGTAACAGGAATAACACGGTCCGGGCGATGTCGGCAGGTTCGCCGCTGCGCTTGAGCGGTACTTGCTTCAGGATGCTGGCTTTTGTCTTGTCGCTCATGTCGTCCTCCGGCCAAAGGATCGCGCCGGGTGCGACGCCGTTCACGCGAACCTCGGGGCCCAAGTCGCGGGCCAGTGACCGAGTCAGCATCGCCAACCCTGCCTTGGCGGGTCCGTAGACGGCGTGGTCGCGCAACGGACGGCGAGCATGAATGTCGACGAGGTTAACGATCGACCCCCGGCTGGCGCGCAAGTGCGGCAGCGCCGCCTGACACACGAACAACGGTGCCTTCAAGTTACTGCCGATCAGATCTTCCCATTGGGCTTCCGTGATGCTGCCCAGTGGCGTGGGATAGAAGCTCGAGGCGTTGTTGACAACGGCGTCCAACCGCCCGCAGTTATCCACGAGCGCTGCAATCATCGCATTGATAGCGCTCACTTGGTTCAAGTCGGCCTGCAAAATGATGCTGGAGTCTTGACGCTGGCCGTTGAGCTCCGCACAGAGTGCCTCCGCTTCGGTGGCCGAGCTACGGTAGTGAATAGCCACATTGGCGTTCGCAGCGTGTAGGCTGCGGACGATGGTGGCGCCGATGCGTTTGCCACCGCCGGTGACGAGCACCCATTGGTTCCTTAAGGAAAGTGGTTCCTGGGACACGATTCGACTACGCCTAGCTGGGGAAGGCGTAAGGGTACACTAGGCCCTGGTTGTGCCCAATGGAAGCGCGCAAAACGTTGTTGACCACCGATAACAGGCTACCTGTCCCCGAGAGTGATGCGGCGGCTCACAGCGAGCTGTTGACCGAACGGATCCGTGCCGCGATCGCCGCGAGCTCCGGCCAATGGATCGACTTCGAGCGTTATATGGAAATGGCGTTGTACGAGCCGGGCCTCGGCTACTACGCGGCGGGCGCCGCCAAACTGGGCCAAGCGGGGGATTTCGTCACGGCCCCCGAGCTGACCCCCTTGTTTGGCCGCTTCATAGCCCGCCAAATCCAACCCGTCCTGGCGGGCCTCAACCACCCCAAGATCCTGGAACTCGGCCCCGGCAGCGGCGCACTGGCCGATGCGCTATTGCGAGAGCTGGGGAATTTGGGCCAAGCGCTGGATGGGTATTGGTTGCTCGAGCCCAGCCCCGACCTGGCCGAGAGACAAACGCGGCGGTTGGTGGCCTGGGGTGCACAAACCACCTGGTTGGATCGCCCGCCGGCAACGCCCTTTGAGGGCGTCATCCTGGCCAACGAAGTCGTGGATGCGTTGCCGGTATCCCGTTTTCAAGTTGTCGGCGAACGACTTGTGCCGTTTGGTGTAGGTTGGGCGGACGGCCTGACGTGGCGGCGGCATGATGGTGCTACTGCAAGCATTGCCCGCGAGCAGTTACCGCCGCTAAAGGATGGTCACACTGGCGAGTGGTGTCCGCGCCTGGAAGCTTGGTTTGCTGCAGTGACCGCCCAGTTGCGGCGCGGCGCAGTGATTGGCATTGACTATGGCTTGCCGGCGACGAGCTACTATCACGGGGACCATCCCGACGGCCGCTTGGTTTGTCACTATCGCCATCGCCGCCACAACGACCCGTTTTGGTGGCCTGGTTTGAGCGACATGAGTGCGTGGGTGGATTTCTCCGCGTTGGCGCGCGCCGGCCGGCGGGCGGGTCTGCAGTTGGCGGGGTTTACGACGCAGGGACAATGGCTGGCGGAAGGCGGCCTGGCGGCGTTGCTCGAGGGCGCCAGTCCGGCCGATTTGGCAGCAGCCAAGACGCTGCTACTCCCAGGCGAGATGGGCGAAGCCTTTAAAGTGATGGCGTTCAGCCGCGGGCTTCAATTCGAACTACCGGGCAGAGATCTGAGAGATCGGTTGTAGTTCGGCTTCAGTTTAGACTGCTACTATCTAGCGCTGGTTGCCTGGCCGCGGCGGAACTACTCCCTTGGAACTTCTCGATACTTTGTGGTTGGCCTTGTTGCAAGGTATTACGGAGTTCCTGCCTATCTCGAGTTCCGGTCATTTGATTCTCGTGCCGGCGCTACTAGGTTGGGAAGATCAAGGTCAGGCCTTCGACGTCGCCGTCCACCTGGGTAGTTTAGTCGCCGTGCTGACCTATTTTCGCCGGGACTGGGCCCGCATGGCGCGCGGTTGGGTGAAGTCATTAGGCGGGCAAGCATCGGCGGATAGCCGTCTGGCTTGGATGGTGGTCGTGGGTTCCATGCCGCTGGCGCTGGTGGGTCTGGTGGCCGCCGGCTGGGTTGAGGGCCACCTGCGCTCACCGGTGGTGGTGGCTGGTGCCACCGCAGGATTCGGTGTGTTGTTGTGGGTGGCTGATTATTTTTCAGCGCGGCGGCGTGACGAGCACAGTCTGCGCGTGATCGATGCCCTCGCCGTGGGTAGCGCGCAGGCGTTGGCCCTGATCCCCGGCACATCGCGCTCCGGTATTACGATGACCGCGGCTTTGGCATTGGGATTGAATCGCGAGTCGGCGGCGCGGTTTTCGTTCTTGCTCGCCGTACCCGCCATTCTCATGTCGGCGGGTTGGCAGACCCTGCAATTGGTTTCGAACGCGGCTCCGGTGGACTGGGCCGGATTGGGTTTAGCTGCCGTGGCCTCCGCCATCTTTGCTTTCCTAGCCATCGCCTGGTTCCTGAAATTCGTGGCTCGATCCGGTATGTTGATCTTCGCTGTTTATCGGTTGTTATTGGCGGGAGTCATTGTTTATGTCGTGGTCTAGCCGGCTTGCTCCAATCGTTTTGGGCCTGGTCCTGATACCTACGTTTGCTTTGGCGCAGGGCCGCCCGTGGGCCATCGGCTTAGGTGCGCAAATGGACGCCGAGGGCAGTTCTAGTACGGTAGCGAGTTTCGATATCGCTGCGACGGAGTCGACATGGTTGCGCGCTAGCGGGGCCCAAGGAAATTCTCCTAATGACCGAGGTGACATCAAGACCAGAACGCTGAGTGCGGGTATCGATCAAAGTTTCGGTTCTTTAGGGTTTACCCTGGATTTGCAGCGTTGGGGAGACCCGGATTTGGTCGAGTCCGACGACGTCAAAGGGTCGGTTTACTTTCGCGGCGATGTGTTCACCGCAACGCTATTGGCGGAGCACCGCGAACTCGACGTGACTTTTTCGATTGCGGGGCCCGGCGGAGATTTCTTCTCCCGCACGGTGGGGTTTAGCGGTGATGGCTGGGGCCTGAGGGTGTCGGCCAAACCCAATGAGAAATGGCGGTTTTTCGCGGGCGGCCGAAAGTATGACTACTCGGTCAATTTAGCCGCACTACCCAGGATCCAGATCGTCGACTTTTTATTTTCCTCCACGCTGACGTTAGCGAATAGCTTGCTGGACTATGAAGTCAGTGCCGGCTTCGAACGTTCTTTCGGCGACCGTTCGCTGTCGTTGACTTTTGCACGCGATCGCTCCGCGGTAGATCGAACGTTTTTGAAGAGCCTCGACATCGGGTTCCTATTTCCTGTGGGCAAGCGTGTCGATTTGGAGTTCAGTGTGGGTGCCAGCGATAGTCAGGATTTCGGCTCGGAAACGTTTGCAGGAATCTACTTGTTCTTCTACGGCGGCTAGTGAGTTGTCTGCTTCAGCGCTTGCAAGCGCAAGTCGCGTAACGCCTGGCCGAACGCCGCACCGGTCAAGTCGCCGGGCACACTATCAGTTTGTACCGCCGCTACGGCCGACAACGCCGATCTGAGCCGTTCCGCTTGCGGATAGGGTTCGTCCTCACGGCCTTTGCGGCCGCGTGCATCGGCTTCGCAGGCGGTCAGAAAAGCTTCGAAATCCGCGGGGCGCCGCAGCGCGTCAACGGCTTCGAGTAGTTTTAGGATAGTGGACGCCCGCAGTTCACCGGCACGATGCACCAGGCCGTGATATTGCGCGACGCGGCGCGCCAGCTGGGCAAACCGCCGCGGTACCGGCAGGCGTTGGGCCAGCTCGTCAATCAGCTCGACGCTACGCTGTTCATGGCCGACATGTTTGGGCCATTGCTCGCGGGGTGTGGTGCCTTTACCGAGGTCATGGGTCAGCACGGCAAAGCGTACTTCGGGTTGCGACGTCAATCGAGCGGCTTGTTGTAACGCCATCTCGACGTGTACGCCCGTATCAATCTCCGGGTGCCAGCGAGGAGGCTGGGGTACACCATAGAGACGATCGATCTCCGGCAACAGCACCCGCAGGGCACCGCAGCTACGCAGGGTTGCCAGGAACGCCTGGGGTGCGGGTTCGGTCAATGCGCGCTCTAGCTCCTGCCAAAGGCGCTCTGGCCGGAGGTTTAGAAGCTCGCCGCTTTCGACCATGGTTTGCATGAGCACACGGGTTTCCTCGGCGAGGGTAAAGCCGAGTGGGGCGAACCGGGCCGCGAACCGCGCCACCCGGGCGACACGAACCGGGTCTTCTGCGAAGGCTGGCGACACGTGCCGGAGCGAACGCGCCGCGAGGTCGGCCTGTCCACCGAAGGGATCGATGAGGGTGCCATCGGCAGCGCGCGCCATGGCGTTGATCGTCAGATCGCGGCGCTGCAAGTCTTGCTCGAGACTGACGGCCTCCCCGGTATCGAAGCTAAAGCCGTGATAACCGGGGCCGGTCTTGCGTTCCGTTCGCGCCAGCGCGTATTCCTCCTGCGTCTCGGGATGCAAGAATACCGGGAAATCCTTGCCCACCCGGCGGTAACCCAGCGCTTCAAGCTCACTGGCGCTCGCGCCGACAACCACCCAATCCCTCTCGCGCGCAGGGAGTCCTAATAGCCGGTCCCTCACGGCGCCGCCAACCAGATAAACTTCCATGCCAGAATGATACTTGATGCGCACACCTGGCAGTGGATCCATGCGGCGAGACTTCGTTGGGGGTTGGCGTTGCTTGTGGTTTTAGCGCTGCAAGGTTGTGTTGTGGGTTACTACGGTCAGGCGGTGCGCGGTCAGCTAGAGATTTTTTCCCGACGCCAGCCGATTGAGCGATTGCTTCAGGATCCGGACACGGATACTGAACTTGTCACGCAGTTACGCCGCGTGCTGGCGGCTCGGCGTTTCGCCGTGGCGGACCTAGGTTTGCCGGACAACGGTAGCTATGCGGCATACGCCGATCTCGAGCGGCCCTTTGTCGTTTGGAACGTCGTTGCCGCCGACCGCTTTTCCGTGGACCCGCAACAGTGGTGTTTCGTATTCGTGGGTTGTTTGAGCTACCGCGGTTTCTTTCGAGAAGAAAAAGCCCGCGCTTTCGCGGCGAAACTGTCCGCCAAGGGCATGGACACCTACGTGGGCGGCGTCGCCGCCTATTCCACCCTCGGCGTTTTCAAGGATCCCGTGCTCAATACGATGTTGAGTCGCGGCGAACGCTACGTCGCCTCTACGATATTCCATGAGTTGGCCCACCAGTTGGTTTATATCAAAGGCGATTCGGCTTTCAACGAGGCCTTTGCGACGGCGGTGGAGGAGTACGCAACCGTTGGATGGCTGGCGTCGGAGCAACGTTACGACGAAGTCGAAGCCTACCGAGCGCAGCTCGACCGGCGTGACCGTTTCAGCGAACTGATCGAAGCGACGCGGCTGCGCCTGGAAGGGGTTTACGCTCGGGGTACCGAGGCGGACAAGCAAGCCGGCAAACGGGCGGTTTTCGAAGAACTGCAGAGGCAGTATATGGACTTGCGCCAACAATGGGGCGGTCACGAGGACTATGACCGATTCTTCGCCCAGCCCCTCAACAATGCACATTTGGCGGGGGTGGCTACCTACCGGAAATGGGTGCCGGCAATGAGGCTCGTGCTGAGCGATGAGGCCGGGCTCACTGAATTGGTGGCATGGGCGGAAACCATGGCGGAGTTAGACTTCGAAAGTCGGCGCGAGGAACTGAACCGTCTCCGCAGACAAGCGTTACAGGATCGCGGTTAACGGCCCGCCGTTTGGCGCAAGTCGTCCAACAAGTCGCTTTGGTTCAGCTCGCCCAGATAGCGTGGGACAATGACGTCCATCGGGCGCGGTTTCAGTTTTAGTTTTGCGAAACCGCTGTTGCTGCAAATACTGTTTACGGTCAAGGAACGGAAGTTGTCCATGCTGAAGGGTTTGCCAGGCAACCACTCGCAAAGCCGAGCCTGCAGCTTTGCCAGGCTGTCCGGCAGGCCAATCGTTGTGCGTTTGATATGGAGTGCCTTGCAAATGAACTCCGTAATTTCTCGCAGCGAGTAGATCTGCGGTCCACACAATTCATAGGTTTGGCCAACAGTGCTCGGGTCGGCCAAGGCGCGACAAAACGCGTCGACGACGTCCTCGACGTAAACGGGTGCAAACCGTGCATTGGGCCGTGCTAACGGAAATACGGGGGCCAGGGTCAACAACTTGGCGAAGCGATTAATAAACGCATCTTCCGGACCAAACACCACGGAGGGCCGAAATATCGTCCAAGCAATGTCGTCCCCTGTTTGTTGCAGCACCGCCTCTCCTTGGCCTTTGGTGCGTAGATAATGACTGGGGCCGCGCTCTGCGTTGGCCTTGAGTGCGCTCATGTGCAGAAGCCTGCTGACCCCCTGTAGGCGGCAGGCGGCGGTGACTTGGCTAACTAGCTCGACATGGGCGGCTTGGAAACCTTGCTTAGAGCGGCGACTGTCGTTGAGAACACCTACTAAATTGATGACGGCGTCACAGCCGGCAATGATGCTGTTCAGTGCGCTGGGGTCGTGGATGTTCGTTTCGACGAGGTCGACGCTCGGCAGCACGAGTAGGCGGCGATGGCGCTGGCGGCTGCGGGTGGGTATTACCACGTCGTAGCCGTCTGGCCCCAGACGCGCGGCCAGGCGGCGGCCGATAAAACCGGTGCCGCCGAGGATGCAGACCCGGCCCTTGATTACTTTGGTCGACACTAACACCTCCTTAGAGGCGGCGGATTATAGCGCCACCGGCGCTGCTGTCGCTCGGCTGGGCCGCATTTTGTCGTTCCGTGCCGGCTAGCGGACTTGCGCGATCGGTTGTTGGGCGGTGTTAGACGGCAGGGGTTGGAGTGATTCAGTTAGGCGTGGCGCTGGGCCCTGGATCCGCCATTGCATGATCGTGGCGGTTTCGAGCACGCGTTGAACATACTGCCGGGTCTCCTTGTAGGGTATCGTGGCGAGCCAAACCTCAGCGGGCATCCCATCGGCATTGGCCAGCCACCGCTCGACTCGGTGCGGACCCGCGTTGTAAGCCGCCGCCGCCAACACTTTATTCTGATCGAAACGTTCGAGCATGCGGTTAAGGTATTCGCTGCCGAGCCGCGCATTGCTAATAGGATCGACCAACGTGCGCAGCCCGGTGTAACTGACGCCTAATTCGCGCGCGACCTCTTTACCCGTGGCGGGCATGAGTTGCATTAGGCCAATGGCCCCGGCCGAGGAACGGACGTCGGGCATGAATAGGCTTTCGCTGCGGGCAACGCCCAATACGAGCGGCGTATCGACCGGCAGGCCCTCGAGCCAGTTGGCCGCCGGGATAGGGAAGCGCAGGCGGAGATCATGGTGCAGCCCGGCTCTGCCCGCGGTGGCAATGGCTCGTGAATGCCATCCCCATTGATTGGCCAGCAGTGCAGCCTGGATCTGATCACGCTTGTCGAGCGTTGTCATGAGCGTTTCCCAAAGCTGCCGGGCACGGCCATATAGTCCGACATAGAACAATTCACGCGCGCGAATGAAGTTGGCATCGGCGGCCAGCTGTTGCAGCCGAATCGGGTTCATTGGTGTGGGCGTGTGTCCATAGGAATACGTTAGCCCCAGCCAATCCGATGCTAAAAAGCCGTAAAAGCCGCGTTCTTGCGCGAGCCCTTGGAATAGCTGCGAAGACTGATCCCTTTGGCCGAGCTTTTCGAGCGTGCGCGCCTGCCAGTAGCGGCTCTCGGCCAATGCGGTTTCGCTGTCGGAAAGGCCCTCGAGCGCCTCGAGGGTGGCCACCGGGTCGCCGCTGCGCAGCGCGCTGCGGACCCGCCACTCACGAACTTTTGTGTCGGTCGCGGTCGGCGGTACCTGGGCTAGGTGTTCGACGGCACCGAGTTCCAGGCGTTGAGCGCTGCCCAGCGCACCCATGCGCAGTAACCGCGAGCGCAAGTCCTCTGGTAACGCGTAGCGCGCCTTAAGCTGCTGCCACAGAATCAGGGTTTGGTCGCGATCGCGGTAGGTTAACCGCATCAGCCCAGCCTCTAATAGGGCCAGATCTGGTTCCACGGCGGGTGTGCCGCTGACAAATGACGCCAGGGTACCCGCCGGGTCTGCAAACATTTTCTGCCAAGTCGCCACCCTTTGTCGCGCCGCCTCGTCCAGTGACCGGGCGAGGTAGGCGGCAAGCCCGAATTGACGTTCCGTCAGGGCCAACTCTAGGCGCTCCGAGTAGTGGGTCGCGGTCAGTACCGATTGATGCTTGAGCTTTGCGAAGACGGGATCGCAGGCGGCGTGCTGGCTATGGCCGACCCGCCACAAGGCGAGCCCGGCTTGCTGGAACTCCGGAGCGGGAAGCCTATCGAGTTGCGCATTGGCAAAGTGACACAGCATCTCGGAGTCGCGTTGCGGCGCCCGTTCCCACAATCTCAAGAAAGTCGCCCAATCGGCTCGTTTGGCGGCCTGCCGCAGTTGGGCACGAGCGAGCAGCCGGGTTTCGGGATGGTCGGGAAACTGGGCGCGGAATGTTTCGAGAGCAGCTTCCGGCTGGCGCGCCAAACTGGCGCGCAGCAAAGCGCCCAGCAGATCCGGATACAGCGGATAGTCGGCCAGCTCGGCGAGATAAGGGGTGACGGTGACGATGTCGCCGCGTTGGGCCGCGGGGTAGGCGACCATGAAACTGGCGCGCTGGGACTCGAGCCGTATTTCTGGACGCTGTAGGGTATCTAAAGGTGCGGTGGCGAGTATGCTGCCCGCCGCGATGACAACCAGGAAACCGTGCAAATTTCCCCCTAGCCATTCGGGTCATTGTTGTTGTTATGGTTAGACCATGCCAAGGCCAATGGGTTGCGGTCAAGGCGCAACAAAAAAACCGGCCCCGGAAGCTAATTCCTAGGGCCGGTTCTGAACAAAGTTAAATCGGGCCGGGGAGCTAGCGCATGCGCACTAGCGTGCCACGACTACCGCGCTGAACCCGCAAGATGATGGATCGAGAAGCCGCGACGATGGCCTGGAAATCCTGTAGGTTTTCAACCCGGCGGTTGTTGACGGCGATAATCACGTCCCCGCTGCGCAGCCCCCGCAGGTAGGCGGGGCTATTGGCTTCGACCGACGTTGTCAGCACACCGGGGCGACCGTTCTGGGTTACCGTGTCGTTGCTGGCAAATTCCGCGCCGTCGAATTCCTCGCCTAGATTGGCGACGACTTCTTCCTGGGGCAAATCCATCGTTCCCAGTGTGGCCTGGAAATTACGGCGCTTGCCATTGCGTACGAGACCGATCCGCACATTATCGCCAGCGCGCAGGACACCTATCGCGGCGCGAAGTTGGCCTGCGTCAGTCACGTCGCGACCGTTTACGGACGTGATCACATCCTCGATTTCGATGCCGGCTTTTTCCGCTGCAGAGCCCGGACTGACCGACGTGACTAACGCGCCGCTGGTTTCTTTGAGCCCGTAATCTTTCGCAATATCGGGTGTAATGGAAAGAATGTTCACGCCCAGCAGGCCGCGTTTGACGGAGCCGAACTCCAACAATTGGTCCATGATCGTCTGCACCATGGCGACGGGAATCGCGAAGCCGATGCCTATGTTGCCGCCCGTGCGCGAGAGGATCGCCGAATTGATGCCGACCAGCTCGCCCCGCAGGTTGACGAGTGCCCCACCGGAATTGCCGGGATTGATAGAGGCATCGGTCTGAATAAAGTCCTCGTAACCATCGCGGTTAATACTGGACCGGCCTTTTGCGCTAACGATCCCGGACGTCACCGTATGCGACAGCCCGAATGGATTACCTATGGCGACAACGAAATCGCCCACCCGCAGGGCATCGGAGTTGCCGAGGGGTAAGGCGGATAGTTCCTTGGCGTCGACCTTGATGAGGGCGACGTCGGTACCGGCATCCGAGCCGACAACTTCCGCCGTGAAGGAGCGGTTGTCGAGCAGGGTGATGGAAATCTCGTCGGCGTCTTCGATGACGTGGTGATTAGTAAGGATGTAGCCGCGCTCGGCATCGATAATGACTCCGGAACCGGCGCTGTTGAACTTGCGGCTTTGCGGCCGATTCTCCGGGTTGCCGAAAAAGCGCCGAAATACCGGATCGTCCAGCAGCGGGTTGGAGCGCACCTCCCGGCTACCTTTGACGGCAATGTTGACCACCGCGGGCGCCGTCCGCTCAATCATCGGCGCCAGGCTGGGATATTCCCCAGGCGCCATGAGTTCCGACATGGGGATCTGCGCGTTAGCGGTGGAAACTAAGCTGCCAGCGGTAATTACCAGCAGGGCAAGATTTTGCAGCTGTCGTTGAAATACCATGATTGTCCTCGTAGTCGTCACCCTAGATCGGCGATTCCACTGTTTTGACCATCTTAAAACGGCGTGGTGCCACCTTATACGAGATGCGCCAATTCGCAAAAAGGTCGCAAAGCTGAACGCCGGGGCGGCAAATGCCACCCCGGTTTCAGAGTTTGGCTATGACTTGACCTCGATTCGCTTCGGCTGGACTTGAGGTTTCTTGGGAATTCGAATCTCGAGTACGCCGTCACGGGCTTGGGCGACGATGCCTTCATCGTCACTGGTGTCCGGCAGGGCGAAACGGCGGAAAAAGCGGCCGCTGACGCGCTCCGTGCGTTTGTAGCCACGAGACTCAGTTTCGTTGATGGTCTGGCGTGAGCCCTGGATTGAAAGCAGTCCGTTTTCCATCGTGATATCGACGTCTTTGGCATCGACGCCGGGTAAATCCGCGCGAATCACAAAGCCGTCAGTGGATTCGGCGACATCCACGGCCGGCACCCAATCACTGACAGAATCCGGTTCGGCGCCAGGGGCCAACCGGTTGCCAACCAAATCATCCAAGTCCCGATGGAGACGATTCATCCAGGTCCAGGGGTCGTGTCGAATAATATTCATGAGGTTCTCCAAGTTGAAATACTCGATGCTTGTTGCCTTAGTTTGGGGCGATCTGAGGCAATTCAAGAGGTTAAAAACCTGTGGATGAGGTGTGTAAAAGCAGAGGGTGGGTTGGGGATAGGTTATACACAATATGTTGTGTTTCGCGGGCCAAAAAAAACTCCAGAAAGTACCTATAATTATTTCAAGTACTTGCAAGGATATCTTCATAAACCATTGTTTTTATTGAGGTCAATACAAGCTATGGCTTTGTCATAAAGTCTTGACAGGCGTCCGCACTCGGCCTAATCTAGACGCCATAGACACAACATCTTGTGTCTATCAAATAAGCAGATTTTGCGGGGTTCGTGTGCATTTCGAGCGGCACGTATCGGGGGGTCGTTCGCTCAAAAAAACCAAGCGGGCCGATGGGTTAGCTACTTAAATAAGGCTGTGATCGGGCTTTTTTCGGGGGGGAAGGATCAGGATGACCAAAACCGCTGTGCAATATCGCGTTGCGAAACTCGCCGATATCCCATTACAACCGGCTTCCCGGGAAATCTGGGACACCAAGTACCGCTTAAAAACAAAGACGGGCGAGCCGGTCGACGCCGACCTTCAATCAACTTATCGGCGGGTGGCAGAGGCATTGGCGGAAGTCGAGGAGCCGGCGAAACGGGAATTCTGGAACGAGCGCTTCTTATGGGCATTAGAGCGCGGTGCCATACCCGCCGGTAGGATCATGTCGAATGCGGGTGCCATGGAGCATAAGCCAGCCACATCGACAATCAATTGCACGGTGTCCGGCTCAATTAACGATTCCATGAATGACATCCTCAACAAAGTGCATGAGGCTGGGTTAACGCTCAAAGCCGGCTGCGGTATCGGTTACGAGTTTTCGACGTTACGCCCCAAGGGAGCATATGTTTCCGGTGCCGGTGCCTATACTTCCGGGCCGCTCTCCTTCATGGATATCTACGACAAGATGTGCTTCACGGTTTCGTCGGCCGGTGGCCGGCGCGGCGCGCAGATGGGCACCTTCGACATTGGTCATCCCGATGCTGTCGATTTCGTCCGTGCCAAGCGGGAAGACGGTCGTTTACGACAGTTCAATTTATCGCTGTTGATCACCGATGAGTTTATGCAAGCCGTACACGACGATGCCGATTGGAAATTGGCATTTCCGCTCAACGAGCGTGAACGGCTGGAGGAAAACATCGATCTTGCCGACCCCGACAAGGTGGTATGGCGCCGGTGGCCCACCGATGGGGATTACATTCACGACGCGGCGGGCCTCGTCGCTTGCCGGATTTATCGAACGCTACCCGCCCGCCGCATGTGGGACATGATCATG
This sequence comes from Rhodospirillales bacterium, assembly GCA_024638475.1. GTDB lineage: Bacteria > Pseudomonadota > Gammaproteobacteria > Steroidobacterales > JAHEKG01 > JAHEKG01. Next base: position 50,861 of record JAHEKG010000001.1, read on the forward strand.
TCCTCTACCTACGATTACGCCGAGCCTGGATTCGTATTGATCGATCGGGTGAATGAAATGAACAATAATTGGTGGGTCGAAAATATCCGGGCGACCAATCCTTGCGGCGAGCAGCCGTTACCGCCGTACGGCGCATGTTTGCTCGGCTCCATTAACTTGACCAAGTTCGTAATCGATCCTTTTTCCGCGACAGCACGCTTCGACTGGGATGAATTTCAAGAAGTGGTCAAAGTGTTCACCCGTATGCTCGACAACGTCGTCGACATTAACGGCCTACCCCTGGAAGCTCAACGCGAAGAAATTCTGCGGAAACGCCGCCACGGCATGGGGTTTTTGGGTTTGGGGTCGACAATAGCATTGCTTGGAATGCGCTACGGGTCGCCGGAGTCCGTCAAATTTACAGAGAAAGTCTCCCGAGAACTGGCACTTGCTGGATGGCAGGTGGCACTGGAATTGGCCCGGGAAAAGGGTGCCGCGCCGATCATGACCGAGCGCTTCAAGATCACCGAAGCGATGTTGCGGCAACGCCCGGAAATGGCCGAGGACGGCTGGAAAGCCGGCGACCAAATCGAGGGGCGTATTTTGCATGCTCGTTACAGCCGCTATATGCAGAGAATTGCCGAGACTGCCCCGGAGCTGGTTGACGAGTTGGTACAGGCGGGCGCCCGCTTCACCCACCATAGCTCGATAGCGCCGACCGGGACGATTTCGCTGTCCCTAGCAAACAACGCAAGTAACGGTATCGAACCATCTTTTGCACATCGGTATTTTCGTAACGTCATCAAGGAGGGGCGAAAAACCAAAGAAAAGGTTGATGTGTTGTCTTTTGAGCTCCTGGCGTATCGCGAGTTAGTGAATGCGAATGCCGTGCCGGGCTCCGAAAAACCCGGTGAAACCCTCCCTGACTATTTCACCAGCTCGGAAGATGTCACACCGCAAGAGCATGTAGATATCCAGGCCGCCGCGCAGCGATGGATCGACTCATCCATCTCGAAAACCGCTAATGTGCCGACAGATTACCCCTACGAAGACTTCAAGAATATTTATAGCTATGCCTACGAGCAGGGGTTAAAGGGGTGCACCACGTTCCGGTTTAATCCGGAGGCCTTCCAAGGTGTATTGGTCAAGGAGCAAGACCTCAAGAACACGATATATCGGTTTACATTGGACGATGGCACGGAAGTGGAAGCCCGTGGTGACGAAGAAATCGTGTATGACGGTGAAACTCACACGGCCGCCAACCTCTTTGATGCGCTCAAGGAAGGCTATTACGGGAAGTTCTGATGGCGGACGACTACAAAGCAGCATTGGCACGAAGCCGCAGGAATACGTCCAACCTCGGGTCACGTACCCGCGGGAACTGGTTGCAGGGGTTGCGAGGGGCGTTCGCGCGTAGCATCGCGCGCCGACCGTGGCCGCGGAAAAAGTAAGCAGATTGAGCAAGAGAGTAAATTCATGAGCCATATTGAAATCACCAAGAAGATAGTGAATTTCGCTGTCGATCAAGACGACGCTAAGGCGGCGGTACCTAAGATTGAAGATCTTAAGGCCGAAGGCAATGTCATTCGTATGCACGAGAAGCTCGAGCGTCCGGAGATGCTTATTGGTTCCACCTATAAGGTCAAGACGCCGGTCTCGGATCATGCCATGTACGTCACCATCAATGACATTGTGCTCAACGAAGGAACGCCCCATGAGCAACGGCGGCCTTTCGAAATATTTATAAATTCGAAGAATCTGGACCACTATCAATGGATCGTTGCGTTAACGCGGATCATGTCCGCCGTTTTTCGTAAGGGCGGCGATGTCACTTTCCTCGTCGACGAATTGAAAGCCGTTTTTGATCCTCGCGGCGGTTATTGGCAACCAGGCGGTAAGTTCATGCCGTCGATCATTGCCGAACTCGGTTATATCGTAGAGAAACACTTGCAGACTATCGGGCTCTTGCAGCCCCCTGGCCTGGACGAGCATCAGCAAAAATTGGTCGATGAAAAACGGGCGGAATTCGAAGGCTCGAAAAAACAGCAGGATGCTTTTTCGGAAAACAGTTTTCCCGAGGGGGCGCAGTTGTGTAACAAGTGCAACACGGCTGCGGCGGTGATGTTAGATGGTTGCATGACTTGCCTGAATTGCGGTTATTCGAAGTGTGGTTGACGCCGTCGAGCCGTAGCTCGGTGGAAAGATTTTGCGGCTGACGCGAGCCTAAAGCTGGTCACGCCCTTGTCCGCTCCGGTCCGAGAGATCGGGGCGGGCTTTTTTTTTGCCCAGAGCCAGCGTGGTCTTGGGCTGCTAGAATCAACCCCATGCGACCGAACGAGCGCCTTACCCTGAGTCAGCCTGATTGTCCGGCCCCCGCCGCATGCTAGCCGCAAGCCACAAGGGTTAGTAGCTCTGCGATGATGGGTTTTTTGCGCTTCGGCTACAGCATTGCGTCTTATTTGCTGATTCCCCTTGTCGTTGCCAATCTTGTTTGGCGCAGCTTCAAAGCGCCCGAGTATCGGCATCGGATAACGGAGCGCTTTGGCTTTGGGTCCGTGTTGGTTTCCCAGTACGAAACCATTTGGCTGCACGCCGTTTCGGTAGGCGAGGTGCAGGCCGCATTTCCCCTCGTCCAAGCGCTGCTGAATCACTTTCCCCACCATACGCTCGTGATGACGACGGTGACGCCCACGGGCGCGGACCGCGTGGAGTTGCTGTTCGGTGACAAGGTCCACCATCGCTATGTGCCGTACGATACACCGGGTGCCGTGCAGCGGTTTTTCCGGCTCGTCAATCCCGGAGTGGCCATCGTTCTAGAGACCGAGTTGTGGCCCAATCTGTATCGAGAATGCGGCAGAAGCAAGGTTCCCTTGGTCTTGGCTAGCGCGCGGATTTCCCCGCGGTCCGTAAACCGTTATCGGTGGGCGAAAAAGCTAGTGGCCGATGCGCTTTCCCACGGTGTTGTGATTGCAGCCCAAAGCCAGGAGGACGCCGACCGCTTTCTATCGCTCGGTGCCGCCCCGGAGCGCACCTGGGTGACCGGCAACATCAAGTTCGACATAGAGCTTGATGAAACCCAGCAGACGCTGGGGAGGACTTTACGCGAGCAACAGCTATCGGGCCGTCCCGTTTGGATAGCCGCGAGTACCCACGAAGGCGAGGAACAAATCGTGTTAGCGGCACACCGCCGTGTGCTTGCTAGCCATCCGCGCGCGATCCTCATCTTAGTGCCGCGGCATCCGGAGCGTTTTGACCGGGTCGCGCAACAGATTCGGGCTCAGAAACTGCGTTTCGCGCGGCGCAGTTTGTATGAGGAGCTAGGCGCCGATGATGGGATCTACCTAGCCGATACACTAGGAGAACTGATCGGGCTATATGCGGCGGCGGACGTTGCTTTTGTCGCCGGCAGCCTGGTCCCGATCGGTGGTCACAGTTTGTTGGAGCCGGCGGCAGTCGGTACCGCAATGGTTGCCGGCCCGCACAACCACAATGCCCAATATATTGCCGATCAACTGGTCATTGCGGGCGGATTAGAAATAGTTAACGACGGCACAGACTTGGCGGAACGCGTGATCGAACTGTTAGGTGATTCTGAACGGCGATCCACGTTAGTCCGCAACGCCGCGCGGTGTCTCAACGAAAATCGCGGTGCCGTTAAGCGCCTGTTGACATTATTAGAGCCCTTAATCGAGCGCACGCTCTAGATTAATTCAGCCAATCGTCAACTTCTTCTAGGTCTTCCACATTCAGAATACCTGCCGCTTGTTTCAAGCGCAGCACGTTGAGAATGTAATCGTAGCGGCTGCGTGCATAATTAGTTTGCGCTTGCAGCAGGGTGCGGCGAGCCCCCAGCACGTCCACCGTTGTGCGAGTGCCGACCTCAAAGCCAGCTTCCGTGGCCTTAAGGGCTGTCGCCGAAGACTCGAGCGCTTGGCGGAGCGCCTGCACGCGAGAGATTTCCGATAACACACCGAGGTAAGCGTCACGGGTCTGGCGTTCGGTTTCCCGAGCCACGCGCTCGAGCGCCTCGCGCGCGGCGCGGTGTTGATAGACGGCCTGCCGCACCCGCGAGGAGGTGAATCCGCCGGTAAAGATCGGCACACTAAATTGCAGACTGATCGTGTCATCAACGGAGTCCGAGTCGGCCGGCCCACCAACGCCGTTGTTGGTGCGAAAGGCGTCGGTGTCGCGGTCGCCACGGCTCGCCACTAGTTCGAGCGTCGGAAAAAACCCCGAGCGGCGGTTGCGAACGTCGTCGCTGGCGATTTCCGCGCCGAGCCTGCTCGCGATCAAAGCCAGGTTTTGATCGTATGCCGTATCGACCCAGGCTTGCTCATCCGCAGGTTCGGGTTGTTTCAATGGCAACTGCTCGGTCGGGAAGGCTAATTCCTCGATGTACTCGCCGGTGATTTCGCGCATCGCTTCCTTTGCAGAGGCCAATGCTCGTTTGGCTGCGATTTCTGCGGCAATGGATTGGTCGTAGGCCGCCTTGGCTTCTTGAACGTCGGTAATGGCGATGAGCCCGACTTCGAAGCGTTTCTCTGCCTGCTCGAGCTGACGGCCGATAGCCTCTCGAGCCCCAACTTCGGAGCTGAGGGTATCCTCGGCCGCTAGGACATTGAAGTAGCTATCGCCCACGCGCAGCAGCAGCTGTTGCTTGGCTGCTTCGTAGTTGGCGCCCGCCTGGCTGACCCGCTTCTCCGCTTGGTGGAGCGCCACAAATTGGTCCCAACGAAACAGTGTCTGCCGCAGCTGTAGCTGCCAATTAAGTGTCTCGGAGTCCGTTTCAGAACGTGTATTACGGTTGATGAACTGATTCGTAGTAGGGTCGAACTGGGGGAAAGTGCTGCTGCCGCTACTGTTGGTGTCCGAATAGCTACCGGTGAAATTAATCTGCGGCAGAATCGCGCTGCGGGCTTGGGGCTTCGCCTCGAGTGCGGCCAGAAAGTTCGCTTCGGCTTCGCGGATGACTGGATCGCTTTGCAGGGCGCGCTGGTAAACCTCGATCAGACTTTCGGCACCGCTCGCCGGTAGGGCGGCAATCATTACCGTGGCTACGAATAGTTTGCGGGCTGTAGGGCAACATGCCATTAGCGGTCTACTCTTGCGTGTGTATTAGTCGAATATAACACCCCAACAGACATCCCGTTAGTAACGGGGCACCGCGGAGTCAACTTCCTGTGACCAGGCATCGATACCGCCGCTGAGGTTGTAGACGTCAGCGAATCCCTGGCCGGCCAGGTATTGTGCCACTTGTAGGCTCCGCATGCCGCCATGACACATCACAACGACTGCAGCATTTGGGTCCAGCTCCGCTAGGCGGCTTGGCACTTGTTCCATGGGCATATGAATGCTGCCCTCGACGTGGGCGGTTGCCACCTCCCAGGGTTCGCGTACATCGAGCAGAGTAAGGCCCGTCGGCGGCGTCCCCCAACGTGATTCAAACTCTTTAGGCGTTATTTCCCGAACGGGAGAAGTCGTTGTTGCCATGGTGTCCTTAAAACACAAAACTGTCAGGGGCCTCGATGCCGCGTAAGGGTGCAATGACTGTTTCGAATAGCGATTCGACCGTCGATTGACCGTTGCCGTGAGCGGTCACCAAGCAAGCCTCCATGACGGGTTCCCGCCCGACAACCACGAACATACGCCCTCCGGGGCGCAGCAGCTTAGTGAACAAGCTAGTGTGGCTCGGGATGGACCCCGTCACAGCAATAGCATCGAATTGGCGGTTGTCGTCCAATGTGAATGCATCCACATTCTCGAGCGCGACGTTATCGATATTTGCAGCCGCTAGTTTCTGCTTGGCGTCGGCTAGAAAGTCCTCGAAAATGTCGATGGACACGACCTCGCCGGCGAGGCAGGCGAGGCAGGCGGTGAGATAACCGCTGCCAGTGCCGATTTCCAATACGCTGTCGGCCTTGCTTAGCATTAGGCTTTGAAGAATCTTGCCTTCGACACTCGGGGGCAGCATTTCCTGGTCATGTTGAAGCGGGATCGCGCAGTCGGCAAAAGCCAGGTTGCGGTAGTTAGCGGGTACAAATTCTTCTCGCCGCACTCGCGCGAAGACATCCAAAACCGCATCATCAAGGACTTCCCAAGCCCTGATTTGTTGCCCCAGCATCTGCTGGCGTGCTTGCTCGAGATCCATCACTTATTTGCGGGTTCCACGGCTTGTGGCGAGGCGCGGCCACGGAGCGCCAAGGTTACGGAGTTTGCCTAGGGGGCACAAGCCATCACAGCTGCGGATTATGGTGAATCCTGGCACCGCGGCGGGCCCGCGTAGGGTATCTTAGAGGGCGGCAATTCAAGTAGTTGCGGCTGGCCGCGGACCGGGGCCTAGAAGCCAAGTTCCGCGGTACGGACAAGAACAAAACCGCCCGGTTGGAAGGCGGCCATAGACTAGTGGCTTCAATATCAGGGACGAACTGAATGATTCGATCATTGCGACTTTCGATGCTTCGTGGCAATACCGGTCTTTACCGGTTATCTCGGTGGGTGCATTAGTTTGACGGCGCTGTTGTCTCCGCCGTGGCTGTATGTCGTGCCTGCCGTCGGCACGTTGCTTATCCTGTTAGGTATCGTCCTCGTAACCCAGCGCCGCCGCCGTGCCGAGGTACAACGCCTCAAAGACGATATTCACGCGTTGGTTAACAGTCAACTGGATAGCGAACGCCTGGTACCCAACGGGCGGCCTTCCGATCTGCTCGATATTGCGGCAAGCGTGAATCGCTTGCTGGATCGAAACTCGGACGAGCTGTCCGCTTCGGGTGAACGCGAAGATATGTTCGAAATGTTGGCCGAGACCTTGCCCGACGTTGCGTTGGTTCATACCGATCATATTCTCTATGCAAACAGTGCGGCTGCTGACTTGTTTGGTGTCGAACGCAACACGTTGCTCGCGAAACCGGTTACGGACTTGTTCCGACCAGCCTACCGAGCGTTAGTTCGCAAGACGATTGAGGCCCACCTGAAAGGTGGCGACGCACCCGAGTCCATCGAAGTGGAACTAATCAATGGCCATGAGCATGGCCAGTGGGCCGAATTATTCAGCAGGACCATTACCTTTGCTGGCGAAAAAGCGATGCTCACCGTAGGCCGGGACGTTACTCACCGAAAGGGTATGGAAGCATCTTTGGGGCGCGGTAAGCTGCAGGCGCGTATAACCCTCGAGTCAATCGGAGAGGGCGTGATTACGACCGATACTCAAGGCTCGATCGACTACATGAATGAGACGGCGGAGATTCTGACGGGGTTTAACCGTTCCAACGGTATTGGCAAACGGCTTGAGGATCTCATGGTGTTGATTGACGAGGTCGATCGCAAGTCTCTCGGGGATCCAGTTCGAAAATGCCTTACTGAGCGGCGTCGGGTCAGCCTCGGTCGTCGAGCGCTAATGCTGACACGCCATGATGATAGCGAATGTTCAGTGGAGCTTACTGCATCGCCCATTCGCGGACCCGACGGTGTCCTTGCCGGCTGCGTTGTTATTTTCCACGATGTCAGTGAAATCCGGGGATTGGCGCGGCAGATGACCTATCAGGCCAGTCATGATGCGTTGACGGGGCTTATCAACCGCGGCGAATTTGAGCGGCGCCTAGAAGCGGCTCTGAAGTCGGTGCAGGGTGAGGATGTCGGCCATGTCTTGTGCTACCTGGACTTAGATCGGTTCAAGGCGGTGAACGATACCTGCGGCCACTTAGCCGGCGATAACATGTTGCGGGAAATCGCGAGCGTCCTCCGCGAAAAGGTTCGCGACTCCGATACTGTCGCCCGGCTGGGCGGCGATGAGTTCGGGATGCTATTGGTGGGTTGCCCGCTGGATAAGGCACGCCAAATTGCCGACGATTGTTGTGCGGCCGTGGCCGACTATCGGTTCGTTTGGCAGGACCGCATCTTCGATATTGGGGTCAGCATCGGTCTGGTGGAAATGGGCCAGGAAAGCGGCTCCGCAGAAAGCGTTTTGAGTGCCGCCGATTCGGCCTGCTATGTTGCGAAGCAGCGCGGCCGCGGGCGCGTGCATGTCTACTCCGCTCGCGATGAAGCCGTCGCGCGACAACGCGGAGAGATTCAGTGGTTACAAAAACTCCAAATCGCCTTGAAAGAAAACACCTTCGAGCTATATACCCAGCCCATCATTTCCCTTGCAGGGCGGGTCGCTCAGGGTCCCGCGCTCGAGGTCCTGCTGCGCATGCCCACCGAGTCGGGCCATGTTTCTCCAAAGCAGTTTCTCGCTGCCGCAGAGCGTTATCAATTGATGTCTCATATCGACCGTTGGGTGGTGCAGACTACGCTTGCGGCACTTGCGAGCGGCGCGATCCGCGTACCGGATCAGCGTAGCTGCAGCATAAATTTGTCAGGGCAAACACTCGGCGACGATGATTTTCTCGAATTCGTTGTCGACGCGTTGGACCATACGGGTGTTTCTCCTTCGCAAGTGTGTTTCGAGGTGCAGGAATCTTCGGTTGTCAGCAACCTGGACCATGCGCAACGTTTTATTAATGTGTTGCATGGCATGGGCTGTCGCTTTGCATTAGACGATTTTGGCAGCGGCCTCGGTTCTTTTGCGAATCTCAAACATCTTTCCTTGGACTACCTGAAGATTGACGGCATGTTCATTCGCGATATCGAGTCTGACAGTGTCAATCAGGCGATGGTGGCCGCGATGATCAAGTTGGCGCGTACCCTGGATTTCCAAATTGTTGCCGAACAAGTCGAAGATCAGGACTCGTTCGAAGCAGTACGCAAAATGGGTGTCGACTTTGTGCAAGGCTACGCTATCGAACGCCCGCAGCCGCTCCACGCCATGAATTAAGCGGTCGACCGGCGCGGACCTTCTGCGCGTCGTGCGGAGACTTCCTGCATGTTAAAAAAAGGCCGGCGCGAGGCCGGCCTTTGAACTTGCCCAACTAGGCGTCACATGATCGGTACGATCAACAGCGCCACGATATTGATAATCTTGATCAAGGGGTTGATAGCCGGTCCCGCGGTATCCTTATACGGATCGCCCACGGTATCCCCCGTGACGGCGGCCTTGTGTGCGTCAGAACCTTTGCCACCGAAATTGCCATCTTCGATATACTTCTTGGCGTTATCCCAGGCGCCGCCGCCGGTGGTCATCGACACCGCTAGGAAGATACCGGTAACAATGGTGCCTAGCAGCAGTCCGCCGAGGGCCTGGGGCCCCAACAGCAACCCCACGATGACGGGCACCAGCACCGGTAACAAAGACGGGAGGACCATTTCCTTAATCGCCGCCTTCGTCAGGAGATCCACCGCGCGAGAGTAATCAGGCTTGCTTGTGCCCTCCATAATGCCTTTGATTTCCCGAAATTGCCGCCGGACTTCGTCCACCACGGAACTAGCGGCGCGGCCGACGGCCTCCATGGCCATGGCGGCAAACAGATACGGCACCATGCCGCCGATGAATAGACCGATGATGACTTTCGGGTCTGAGAGATCGAAGCGCATGTTCGCGAACTCCAAACCCTTCTGGGCCAAGCTGTTGGTGTAATCCGCGAATAGCACCAAGGCGGCTAGACCCGCCGAACCAATGGCGTAACCCTTGGTGACGGCCTTCGTGGTGTTGCCGACGGCGTCCAGCGCGTCCGTAACGTTGCGAGTTTCCGCGGGTAGGTCAGACATTTCCGCGATACCACCGGCGTTATCGGTAATTGGCCCGAAAGCATCGAGAGCCACGATCATTCCGGTCATCGATAGCATGCTGGTGGCGGCGATGGCGATACCATATAGCCCCGCAAGCTCGTAAGACCCCCAAATGGACGCGCACACCGCGATCACCGGGAGTGCTGTGGACTTCATAGACACCCCGAGGCCAGCAATGATATTGGTGGCGTCGCCGAATTTCGACGCCTCGGCCACCTTTTTCACCGGTGCGAAATCTGTGCCCGTGTAGTACTCGGTAATGACCACCATCGCCGCAGTTAACGCTAAACCGATCAATGCCGCCCAGTACAAGCCCATCGCTTCGTCACCCATCATCGCGTTGGTGACCGGGTAGAATGCAATCGCTGCGATGACGCCGGATACGATGACGCCCTTGTACAGCGCACCCATAATGCGCCCGCCGCTGCCGATACTGACAAAAAACGTGCCGATGATGGAGGCAACGATGGAAATGCCGCCCAATACCATCGGGTAGATGACGGCGTTCTCGCCTAGCGTGCCCATAGTCAGGCCGCCCAATAACATCGTGGCGATAACGGTCACGGCGTAGGTCTCAAACAGATCCGCGGCCATCCCGGCGCAGTCACCGACGTTGTCACCGACGTTATCGGCGATAACGCCCGGATTGCGGGGATCATCCTCCGGAATACCGGCTTCAACCTTGCCGACCAGATCCGCGCCGACGTCGGCGCCCTTAGTGAATATTCCGCCCCCCAGCCGCGCGAAAATCGAAATCAAGGACCCGCCGAACGCTAGGCCCACGAGTGCGTGGATAGCATCGTCCGCGCTCATGCCCATGTTCTTCAAGACGGCGTAATAGCCTGCAACGCCAAGTAGGCCGAGGCCTACGACCAGCAAGCCGGTAATGGCGCCACCGCGGAAGGCCACGGTCAAGGCTTTATTGACGCCCTCCGTTGCCGCTTGAGCGGTGCGCACATTAGCGCGCACGGAGACGAACATACCGATGTAGCCCGCGAGCGCCGAGAAGATGGCGCCGATGGCGAATCCGACCGCCGTTCCCCAATCCAGGACCAAGCCGAGCGCGACAAAAAGTACGATGCCGACGATACCGATGGTCGAATATTGCCGATTCATATAGGCGCTGGCGCCTTCTTGAATGGCAGCCGCCACTTCTTGCATTTTCGAATTGCCGGGAGATTGTTTTAACACCCAACTCACCGAGTACATGCCGTAAAGAACCGCCAGGAGAGCCGCCCCAAGGGACAGCCAGAGTGCGAGCTCTGGATTCATATGTAGTTACCTCCGCCAATCAAAAGCGCTAATAGTTTTGCAAATAAAAAAATCGAAATTTGGTAGCGGCTCTGGTCCCCACCAGAGCCCAAGCCGGCGAGCGGCGTTGTTCTAGTTAGTTGCTCCCGGCCCGCCCCACCCTGCCGGGGCGTCGTCAAAGGGCGGCTACTTTAGCACAAAAGGCCGATTCAGCCGACGTTCCACCGGTACCCGTTTCAAGGCGACATAACGGGGTAGCCCCGCTCGGTAGGGGGGGTAGTCTTCCCCGCGAATCAAGGGTTCCAAGTAGCGGCGGCAAGCGGCGGTGATTCCGAAGCCGTCCTTGGTAATGTAGCTGCGGGGCAGCATTTTCTCGCGGTTGGCCACGCGGGACAGCGGCGTGGTGCCCACACTCCACCGGTAGGGGCGGTCGGCGTTGCGAACGATGATCGGCATGACCGAGTTATGCCCGGCGAGGGCGAGCTCGACGGCGGCCTTACCGACGGCGTAGGCCTGTTCGACGTCCACCTTGGAGGCGAGATGCCGGGCCGAGCGTTGGAGATAGTCTGCAATGGCGTAGTGGTACTTCAGGTCCAACTCCGTCTTTACCATCTGGGCAATGACCTGGGCGACGCCGCCGAGCTGAGCGTGCCCGAACGCATCTTTGCTGCCCGCTTCAGCCAGGAAGCGGCCGTCCGCATAGCGTGCGCCCTCCGAGACCACGACGACGCAGTAGCCGTATTTCTTCACTGCGCTGTCCACGCGAGCAAGGAAACGCTGCTGATCAAAGCTGATTTCGGGAAACAAAATCGCATGGGGTGGCTCTGCGCCGCCTTGGCCGGCAAGCCCCCCCGCCGCCGCGATCCAGCCGGCATGGCGGCCCATGACCTCCAATACGAACACCTTGGTGGATGTCTTGGCCATGGACAGAACGTCCAGCGCGGCCTCTAGGGTGGATACGGCCACGTATTTGGCAACCGAACCGAATCCGGGGCAGGTATCCGTGACCGGTAGATCGTTGTCCACCGTCTTGGGAATGCCAATACAGGTCACCGGGTAACCCAAGCGTTCACCGATTTGGGAGACTTTGTGCGCGGTATCCATTGAATCGCCGCCGCCGTTATAGAAGAAATAGCCAATGTTATGGGCTTCGAATACCTCGATGAGCCGCTCATACTCGACTCGGTTCTCTTCTAGGCTCTTTAGCTTGAAGCGTGCCGAGCCGAACGCCCCGCCCGGCGTGTGGCGCAAACCGGCGATGGTGGCGGGTGTCTCCTTGCTGGTGTCCAGGAGATCTTCGGTCAGGGCCCCGATGATGCCGTTGTTGCCCGCATAGACTTTGCCGATCTTATCGCGGTGACGACGTGCTGTTTCTATCACGCCACAGGCGCTTGCGTTGATCACGGCGGTGACGCCACCGGACTGAGCGTAGAGAGCATTCTTCTTCAATTATTCATCCTCGTAGACGAGCAGGCGGATAGCGACAAAGCATAGCAGAGCCGGATTGAGGTTTGACGTTCACCGACGTGGTCCGCTACTTTAGCCGCCTGGATCGGGATGTGATTCCTAGGGAGAAATACTCGGACATGCGCATTGTATTGTTAGGGGCGCCGGGTTCCGGCAAAGGCACCCAAGCCAAACGGCTGGAAGCCGAGTACCGGACGCCGCAGGTATCCACGGGGGACTTGCTGCGGGCGGCCGTCGCCGCCGGCACGCCTCTCGGCAAGCAGGCCAAAGCGGCCATGGATGCGGGTGACCTGGTGACCGACGAAATCGTGCTCGGCATCATCCGCGAGCGTCTTGCTCAGCCGGATGCGCAAGCGGGGTTTATTCTCGACGGGTTCCCTCGCAACGCGGCCCAAGCGGAGGCGTTGGAGGCGGTGTTAGCAGAACTCGGGGCACCGCTTGACACCGCGGTGCTGATGGATGTGGATTTCGACATTCTCATGAAACGGCTAACGGGGCGCCGCACCTGTTCGTTGACGGGCAAGGTGTTGAATGTGTATTTCTCACCACAGGCCGATATCGATGCTTGTATCCGGGCGGGCGGCGAGCTGATCAAGCGTGATGACGACAATGAGGAGACCATCGGCAATCGGCTTAACGTCTACCAGCAGCAGACGGCCCCACTGATTGAATATTATCGACGGCAAGGCAAGCTGGTGACAGTGAGTGCCGAAGGCGAGATCGATGCCGTTTACCGTCGCCTAGTTGAATCAATCAAGGGTCTCAGAAGTTAGTAACCCGGCCGAGTCGAGCAAGCGGTGTCGCCAACCATCTGTTAAGCGTTCCGGCTCCTGTCCACGAAGGAGTTTTTCGAGTTCGCCGCGGGTCGCCAGGATTTCACTGCGTATGCCGATTTCCTCGGCGAGGTTGCCGACCCGCTGTACCAGGCGCTTGTGTTCGTGGCGTTGGTCAGGTTCCAAAGGACGCGGCACCGCGGGGGTTTCGGAGGGAGCCGCGATCAGCCCGAGAATACTTTTGCCTTGCTTTGCGACCAGGCCGGCGCCTACGTCTTCAATCGCGCTGAGGTCTTCTCTAGCCTTCGGTTGGCGCCTCGCAATCTCTAACAGCGCGCGGTCCGCGAGTACCCAGCGACGGGGCCGATTCCTTTCTTGGGCATAAGCTTCGCGCCACAGCACTAGCCGGTACGCACGGGCTTGCGCTTCTGCGTCGAGCCGACGGAGCCCCTTCAGCTTGCTGAAAATATGTTTCGGGTTGTCAAACAGCTCGGGATTCAGCAGGCGCTGACAATCCTCCACGAACCAAGCCATGCGCCCGCGTTGCTCCAACTCCGCAGCCAGGACTTGCCACAACGGAATGAGATAGCGAACATCGTCGAGCGCGTAGCGCAACCCGTCCGCCGGTAATGGGCGTTTGGTCCAATCGCGGCGGGAGTTGCTCTTGTCGAGCTTTATCGACAAGCGGCTAGCCACCAGTTCGCCATAGCCGACCTGCGGCGCCATGCCCAACAATCCCGCGGCGATTTGCGTATCGATGAGCTGTTGTGGCAGCTGACTAAAGGTTTGCCAGAGTATTTCCAGGTCTTGACGGCCGCTGTGCATCAGCATGGGCCGTGCCAGCAGTGGGCGGCTCATGGCCTCCAACTCGAGTTCCGCCAAACAATCCACGCAAATCGCCGTGTCGGCATCGGAAACCTGTAGCAGGCATAGTTGCGGATAATAGGTCCGTTCGCGGACGAACTCGGTGTCGACGGCAATGGGACCGGACATGAATTCAATGGCTCGCTCGAGCTGTGCCTGGGTATCGATTAGAAGGTCGTGGGAGGTATCCATACAGTAGTCCGCGCCGTAAGCCATGCCAGTAGGCTATCATCACTGGTCCAGTAGTGGCAGGCGGTGCGTGTGTGGCTGTTAGCTAGCACTTTTCTCAATATTGCTTTGCATCGGCGCGGGCCGGAAGATCTGCCAGCCTCACGCTTTCTATTCACCATCGCGGTGCTTTGCAATTTTCTGGTTGGCGTCCTATCGGTATCGATCAGGAGTTCGCTAACAGATGCCGTATGGGTAGTCAGCCTGTCCGTGACATTATTTCTCGCCTTCGTCGCGGGGATGCTGTCGTTATTCGGTAAATTGAGCCGGTTTTACCAGACCACGACGGCCTACGCGGGCGCAGATACGGTGATCTCCCTAATGGGCGTGCCTCTGCTACTCTGGATCCAACAGTCTCCCCCGGCGGAGCCGCCGCTGCTGGCCGGGCTGTTGTATTGGTTGCTGATCATTTGGTCACTGGAAGTGTTTAGCGATATTCTCAGCCGTAGTCTGGAAGTGGGTCACTGGATAGCCGCCGCGATGGTCATTGCCTATTTTTTATTTAGCTATAGCCTGAGTTCCTTGGTCTTTACGCCGACAAGCTAGCCCTTACCCATGCGCATTCACATCCTCGGAATCTGCGGCACCTTCATGGGAGGCATTGCGGCGTTGGCTAAGGAGGCGGGTCACCAGGTATCGGGCTCTGACCAAAACGTCTACCCGCCGATGAGTACCCAACTCAGGAAACTCGGAATTAAGTTGCAAAGCGGCTGGGACGAAGTCACGTTCGACGACGAGCCGGATTGCGTATTGGTAGGTAACGTCCTGAGCCGTGGTAACCCCGCCGTCGAGCGCCTGTTGGACTCGGGAATCCCATACTTCTCGGGTGCGGAGTGGCTTGCGGATCATGTCCTAAGTCAACGTTGGGTCATGGCCGTCGCCGGCACCCATGGCAAGACGACGACTTCCAGCATGTTGGCTTGGATCCTGGATTATGCTGGCCTTGACCCCGGTTTTCTGATTGGCGGAGTGCCAGCAAATTTCGGGGTTTCGGCGCGTTCCGGTGGTTCAGACTATTTCGTGGTTGAGGCCGATGAGTACGACACGGCTTTCTTCGATAAACGCGCAAAATTTGTTCACTACCGTCCGCGGACATTGGTAATCAACAATATCGAATTTGATCACGCGGACATCTATCCTGATATCGAGGCCATTCTCTGGCAATTTCATCAGTTGCTGCGCACGGTGCCAGGTAGGGGATTGGTGACCGCAAAGGCCGAGGACACCCACATTGCTACACTGCTCGAACGTGGGTTGTGGACGCCAGCAGAGTCGTTTGCACGTGGCACCGGCCCCGAGGCGACATGGACGGGGCAGTACGATCTAATCGGGGCGAAGTCGCGATTTTCGCTATTCCATCGTGGCCGGCGCGTTGGCGATACCGACTGGGATTTATTGGGTGACCATAACTTAGAGAATGCGCTCGGGGCGATAAGTGCGGCCCACCACGTGGGGGTCGAGCCGGAAACTTCACTGGAAGCCCTTAGCCAATTCCAAGGGGTCAAGCGTCGCTTGGAGAAACGCGGCGTCTTCAGGGACGTCACGCTGTATGAGGATTTTGCTCATCATCCTACCGCCATCGCCACGACCCTGGCTGCGGTTCGTGGTCGGCATGCAGACAAGCGCATCATTGCGATTCTGGAACCCCGCTCCAATACGATGCGTTTGGGCGTACATCGCGATGCGTTGCGTAAGTCATTGGTCGACGCGGACCGGATTTTCGTCTTGGATGGCGAGGACTTGGAATGGAGCCCCGACGCCGTTCTAGTCAGTCTGGGCGAAAAGCTGGTCGTTAACCGCGATGTCGAGTCGTTGGTAGAACTTCTCTGCGACGAACTCACCGCCGGTGACCAAGTCGTAATGATGTCGAACGGCGACTTCCAGGGTCTGCCGCGACTATTGCAACAGGCGCTGAAAAGTGGCGGTGCGGAAGCGGAGCCCGGGGGATAATACCTATGGAAGTTGCAGAGGTGCCACTGTTTCCACTGAAGACGGTACTATTTCCCGGCGGTCCGCTGCCACTGCGGATATTTGAACCTCGTTATCTCGATATGATTAGTTATTGTCTCCGCCACGAGCATGGTTTCGGAGTGGTGTTGATTCGCAAGGGCCAGGAGCTAGCACCGGCGGAGACCTACGACGTTGGCACCATGGCGGAGATCGTCGATTGGTACCAGGGTAGCGACGGATTGCTGGGCGTCACGGCGCGGGGCCGCGGCCGGTTCCGCATCGTTTCCGTGCGGGTTCAGGCAGACGGACTCCAAGTCGGCCAGATTGAGCCTCTGGGTCCGGAGCCGAGTCAGCCGCTACCCCAGCTGTTCGCACCGATGGCCCGAGTACTGAGTGAGATCATCGACGACCTCGGCAGTCACTACCAAGAGTTGGACAAACACTATGAAGATGCTTCCTGGGTGGGCTATCGTTTTGCCGAGATACTTCCGGTTCCGGCGGCGCAGCGGCAAACCTACTTGGAAATGAATGATCCGGTCAGGCGATTGGAAATGCTCCGCCCCTTCCTTAAATTCACCAAGGACGATAGTTGAAGACCTATATGTGCCTGATCTGTGGCTTCGTCTACGACGAGGCTCAGGGCTTGCCCGAAGAGGGTATCGACCCGGGCACTCGCTGGGCAGACATCCCGTTGGCTTGGCGATGCCCCGATTGTGGTGCTGGCAAGGAAGACTTCGAGATGGTTGAGGTCTGAGCGCCTACTCGACCCAGACAAGCTCGGTATCGATTTGGCCGTCGGGTTGCAACCTCAGCCAACGGTAACCCGGCGGTCGATCGTCGAGGGCGAAGTGGTCGGTGTGCGGGCGAAACTGCGAGCATGTAGACGGGGTACTCAACATTCGTACCTTCCCACGTAGTCGATCAGACGCTTGGTGGACATGTCCCCAGAGGACGCCAGACACGTTGGGAAAGCCATCCACCAAGCCCAGGAAGGCTTCCGAATCCTTCAAGCCCACGCCGTCGAGCCAGGCGCTGCCCATGTCGATGGGCTGATGGTGCATCGCAATGAGCGCATGGCGCTCGCCAAGCAGCTCGAGCTGGTTGGCCAGTTCACACAATGCGTTCGCGCCCAATGCTCCGCCATCGTTGCCGAAGACGAAGGTATCCAGGAGGATAATTCCCCAGCCACCCATTTCGATAGTCCCCCCGACTTGGAAGGGTGGCTCGGACAAAACGTAGCGCATCAACGCGGGGTCGTCATGGTTGCCCGGGATGCAGGCGACGTCCACGCCTAGAGGCCGCAACAGGTCACGAAACATTTCGTAGCCGTCACGGCTTTCATCCTGCACGAGGTCGCCGGTGGCGAGCACCAGATCGGGCGGCCACTGCGCTTGAGCACGCACGTGCTCCAACACCTGCTTGAGGGTGTCATGGGTATTCACCCCGCGCATCCGACTCTGCCGCGTTGCATGCAGATGGGTGTCGCTAAGTTGGAGTATGAGCAGCTCTTGATCCGAGTCAGGCATGGGTTGGCCAGGTCATTCTGGGCGTGTTAGCGAGGAATAATAACCAAAAAAAGCAGGGTGTAAGGCCGATTGGCTCACAATTACCTTGACCTGAACGGCTAGTGGCGCGGTTGCTTAACGCCCCGGCGCTGGGCGACAATCGCCAGATTGCCCGCCTCAAATTCGACCAATAACTAGACCCTCAATTATGGCTATATCGGAATCTGAACAAGCGGCCGGTGTCCGACCGCCGCGTATCGAGCTTGCCAACGCCATTAGGACTTTGGCGATGGACGCCGTGCAAAAGGCCAATTCCGGCCATCCGGGCATGCCGATGGGCATGGCGGACATCGCGGAGGTGTTGTGGAACGATTATCTTTGCCACAATCCCGTCAATCCGCGCTGGCCTAACCGGGATCGTTTCGTGCTGTCTAACGGCCATGGGTCCATGCTGCTCTACGCGGTTGCCCATTTGACCGGCTACCCGTTGTCGATCGAGGAGATCAAGGCGTTTCGGCAGCTCGGCTCCCGCACCGCGGGACACCCGGAGTACGAGTTGGATATTGGCGTCGAAACCACAACGGGCCCCCTCGGGCAAGGCCTGGCCAACGCGGTCGGCGCCCAACGCGGCCGTGCCCTCGGCATCCCCGGCGAGGAGGAGTCCCCCGAGGTCGAGGACGCGCTCGGCTTCCTGCGGCGGGTGAACG
>JAHEKG010000220.1 GCA_024638475.1 Rhodospirillales bacterium
TGCTACCGTCCCATCAGCGTTATCCTGCCGCCCGGCACCATCGTTAATCCGATCTACCCCGCAGCGGTCAATGCGAGGGGCGTGGCCATCTGCCGAATGGTCGACGCGGTCATGGGCGTCATGTCTAAAGCGATTCCCGATCGCATCACCGCCGCAGGCTGCGGGCACGCTAACATTTTTCTCGCCGGCGGCGTAGACGGCAACGGTCAACGCTTCACCGGCGCCCTCGGTGGCCCCCTGCGCAGCGGCATGGGTGCGCGGCCAACGAAGGATGGTATCGACGTCGCAGATCACGAACTCTCCAATGTCTACCACGTGCCATTGGAAGTCACGGAAGCAGAATTTCCCGTCCGTTACCGCCGTATCGGGCTATGGACCGACTCGGGGGGTGCCGGTTCGTGGCGTGGCGGCCTGGGCTTCGCGGCCGAAGTCGAATGGTTATCCGGCGCCGCCGTGTTGTCGGTGCGGGGCGAACGTCACAAATTCCATCCCTGGGGCGTTCGCGGCGGCCAAGGTTCACCGGTTTGCCGCACCGATATCGTCAACGCCGACGGCAGCACCCAAGTGGTACCCGCAAAGATCGTCCAGCCCATTCATGCGGGCCAAACCCTCAGGTATTGGTCAACCGGCGGGGGCGGCTATGGGCCGCCGACGCAACGCGATCCCGAAGTGGTTCGCGATGACGTCATCGACGGCCGAATCTCGGCAGCGGCCGCCCGTGACATCTATGGGGTCGTCATCGAGAACGACTGTCTTGACGTCGCCAAGACACGCGCCCGTCGCGCCACCATGGAGCAGCAAGATGCTCGACAGGGCTGACGACATTAGCGTTGACCCGGTCACGACGGAGGTCGTCCGCGGCTGGATGGAATCCGTGGCCGAGGAAATGCAGGCCACGGTCGTCAAGACCGCACATTCCCCACTCATTTGCGAAGCCCGCGACGCCACCAGCGCGCTGCATGATCGAGAGGGCCGCACGGCAGCACAGGCGTCCGCCATGCCGGTGCACCTGGGTGTACTGGCAGAGCTCGGTTTGAGATTCGCAGCCAAGTACCCTGCCGGCGTCGCCGAGCCCGGCGACTTGTACATCACCAATGACCCCTACAACGGGGGCACCCACATGCCGGATATTGCCGTGGCGGCGCCCGTGTTTCACAACCGGGAGTTGGTCGGCTACGTCTCCACCATGGCGCATCACCGTGATATCGGCGGCCTGTTGCCGGCGAGCGTCAGCGTCGCCGCCCGTGATATTCACGCCGAAGGCCTGCGCCTGCCCATTATCCGCTTGGCCCGCGGCGGGCAAATCAATCCCGCCGTCATGACCGTAATCGAGGCCTGTAGCCGCACGCCGGTGAGTCTGCGCGGCGATCTCAGCGCGCAAATCGCCGCCTGCAAGACCGGCGTCCAACGTTTCTCCGAGTTGTTCGAGCGTTGGCCCGTGGAGACAATTTATTCTGCCATGGACGCGTTGATGGACTATTCGGAACGCTTGACGCGGGCAGAAATCAAAGCCATACCGGACGGGGACTATCATTTCTCGGATCAGCTCGATGACGACGCGTTGAACCCCGATTCGGATCCGGTGACCATCGCCGTGACCATGACGGTGCGGGACGACGAACTCATCTTCGACTTCACCGGTACCGATCCCCAGGTCGAAGCGGCCATCAACAACGTGATGGCGTCGACAGCCGCCGTCGTCTACTACGGCGTACGCACGTTGACGGGCGACCGGGTGCCGAACAATGACGGCTGTTTCAGACCAGTGACCGTCAAGGCGCCGGAAGGCACGGTCGTGAATTGCACCTACCCGGCCCCCGTCGCCTCCCGCGGCATCTCCCTGCTGCGCATCGAAGATGTGGTCAATGGGGTACTCGGCAAGGCGGTGCCGGAGCGCATGACGGCGGCGCACAGCGGCCAGTACACTATGGTAAGTGTCGCCGGTGCCTATCCCGATAGCGGCGAGCCCATGATCGGCCAGTTGGGCGGTCCCGTTATGGGCGGGCATGGCGCCCGCTCCAGCAAAGACGGCATCGACGTCAACTCCCACGGCTGCACGAACGGGTCGATTGTGGCCATGGAAATCGGCGAGGCCCGCTTCCCGATGCGTTTCAACCGCCTGGAGCTGTGGGAGGACTCCGGCGGCGCGGGCCGCCAGCGTGGCGGCCTCGGGTATTTCGCCGAAGTCGAATGGCTGCGCGGTGAAAGTGACATCACCTTCCGCCGCGAACGCACCCGCTTCAAACCCTGGGGGTTGGCCGGCGGCGGTTCCGCGCCGCTGTGCAAGACCGAGTTCGTTCACCGGGACGGTGCCACCGAAGCGCTGCCGGCGAAGGTGGTCGTGCCGTTCAAGGCGGGCGAGAAACTCCGCTACTGGACCACGGGCAGTGGCGGTTACGGTCATGCGCTGCAGCGCGATCCGGGGCAAGTCCTCGAAGACGTCCTCAACGGGCGCGTCTCGGCAGCGGCGGCGCAACGCGACTACGGCGTCATCATCAAGGGTGCGACCGTGGACGTCGCCGCCACCCAAGCATTGCGCGCCGACTTGGCTGGAGGGACATAGCCAATGGCGACAGACCGATCCCACGAAATTCAAGCAATGATCGATAGAGAGTCGCGGGCCTTTGACACCGCGGATACCGCGCTCATGCTATCCGTTTATCACCCCGATATGGTTTGGGCATGGCCACCCCATTCGCGCGCCTACGATCCCATGGAATGGATCATGCGCATGGGTCGTTTCAACTATGACCGTTGGTTCAAGCTTACGGAATTGTTTTTCGATACTCACACGCTGGTTCACAACAAGCGGGTCACGAAGAAGATCGTGATGTCCGACGAGCAGGATGGCGCCTTCGCGGTGGTCGATGTCGATACGTTGTTCAAACAAAAACAAGACAAAGACTCGCCCTGGCACGAGGATGCGAGCGGCGAGCTACATATCCTCGGCCGCGCCTGCAAGATCTATACGACGGTCGACGGCGAATGGAAAATGCTCTATCAGCCCGGCACCATGCATTACCCCGTCGGCACCTAGCAGGCCCGCCAGAGTACCCAAGAGAAAGGTTAGCGCGGATCGTCTTGGCCTAGTGATACCTCTTTGGAGGGATGGCTCCCTTCGGTCCGCTTTATTCCCTCCAAAGAGGTATCACTAGGCCAAGACACCGGCGGGTGGTATTACTCCCATTGGCGGAAACAGCTGGGCCGCGACGTCCCTATCTTAGGTCAGCGTATGCCTTTACCACGGGAATAAAGCGGACCGAAGGGAGCCATCCCGTGGTAAAGGCATACGCTGGGCTAAGATAGGAGCCTGTAGCTACTTGTTGAGGTAGTTGAGGGGGAGACCGGGGCGGGGCCAGGGCATCTTGACGAGCTGGCCGGTGCCGGAAAGCGTGACGTAAGCGGTGCGCAAGTCAGCGCCGCCAAAACACAGGTTGGTGACCAGCGGGTCCGGAAACTCGACGAATTCGACGAGCTCGCCGGCGGGTGAGACGACGCTAACCCCGCCGGTGAAGACCGTGGCTTGGCAAATATTACCGTCACGCTCCATAGCCGTAGAGTCGAACCCCGCGATGCCACCCGGCGCGTAAACCAGATTATTCGCGTTACCAATGACGGGGTCGGCCAGCTTACCGGGCGCCGCGATCGGGTACTGCCAGATACGACCGACGTACGTCTCGGCGACATACACACGGTCCTCATCCGGAGACAGACCGAGCCCGTTGGGCAGATCCAACGGGTAGAGCACTTCTTCGATGCGGCTGCCGTCGACGGTCGCATAGTACAGCCCGCCACGTTCGATTGTGCGGTCAAACAGTTTGCCGGTGTCGGTAAACCAGAATCCGCCGTGCCGATCGAACACGATGTCGTTGGGACCATTCAAGCGATGGCCGTTGCATTCGGAATACAGAACTTCGAATTCGCCGGTGGTTAGGTCGACGCGCTCGATGCGGCCACCCGCGTAGTCGTCCGGCGTGCCCACGGGAAATAAGATGCCGTCCTGCTCGACCCAATTGAAGCCGCCGTCATTACAAACGTAGCAGTACCCATCCGGACCGATGGCCGCTCCGTTCGGGCCGCCGCCCAGGTCGGCAATCACTTCGATTTCACCGCCGGGATGTACTCGGCTCAACCGGCCGGCGGCAATCTCCACCAGCACGACCGTGCCGTCGGGCATCGCGATCGGGCCCTCAGGAAAGCGAAGACCGGTTGTGACGACCTCGAAGTCGGCTGCCCTAGCCAATGGTCAACAACTCCTTCGGGTTTTGGATCAAGATCCGGTCGATCAATGCTTGATCAAACCCCTTGTAGCGCATCAACGCCGTCACGGTTTCCGGAATGTGCTGCCAGCCATGCCCGCCGTACTTGCGCTGCCAATGTTGCAGCGCCAAATCATGGGACATCAACACCTGCGACTCGCGGCCATCTTTGACCAAGGCCATGATCTCGTTGAGGCGAATAGCATCGTTGGGCATGTCGACCTTACCGCGTTGCCGGTATGAGCCTTCCCAACCGAAACAATCGAATTCCATGTACAAGCCTGTTGCCGCTAGCTCCAGGAAGGGTTGTGGATCGAAAGAGTGCGGCCCCGGCCTGGACGCCAATCGATGATCCACATGACACATGATGGTGCGGGACAGATCAGCTTTCTCTTCCTCCAGGATTCGAACGGCGGACCATATCGCATCGGGCCCGAACCCCGGATGAATGCTCAGCGGGACGCCGGTCGCACGTTGCGCACGCGCCGAAGCCCGCAACACTTTTTCTTCGTTGGGGTGCATTTGGGTGCTCAAACCCACCTCGCCGATGATGCCGGCCTTGATACCGCCGGCAACGCCTTCCTGCAAGTCGCGAAGGATGCGCTGCTCGACCCCCGCGATATCCAGCTCGTCGACTTCGGCCGGATGATATTCGTGGGTGTAATAGCTGGTCGCCATCACCAGATGCACCCCGGTTGCGCGGGAGACCTGTTGCAAGCCGCGAGGATCCCGAGCGAGGCCGATGGAGGTTTGGTCGACGATGCAGCCGCCGCCATGGCGCTTGAACAAGTTCGCCTCGTAGATCACATCCTCGATGCTGGTGACTTTGTAGTTGCCGTAGTAAAACCAGTTTCGCGCCACGTCGGCGCGGTTTTCCAGACAAATGGGCTGGTTCCATTTCGCCCTGAAGGATGCCGCCGTCCCGGGGCCGCCCTCCCCCGGTTCCCAGCCTGCCTCGGGCGTGCTCGCTGCGGCCTTGCCGGACTCGGTCTGGTCGATCAAGACCTCTGCTGAGCAGGCACCGATGGTCATGTCGATCAGCACGTGCTCATGAGGCAAGGTCAACCCCAACGAATCCGGCGATACCGGCCCCAATACGGTTTGTACGTAACCTTTTGCTGCCATCATAGCTCCCGTTCGAATACTGTTTGCCCGCGCGAAAACGTTGCCACGATAGGGATATCCTTCAGACTATCGGGATCCGCAGTCAGTGGGTCCGTCGCTAACACCACCAGGTCCGCCTGTTTTCCTACGCTAATCGACCCCTTGGTCTCTTCCTCGAACAACTGGTAGGCGCCGCCCAAGGTCATGGCATGGAGCGCCTCCGTCACCGTGAGTCGCTGATGCGGGCCGATCACATGCCCGCTGCGAGTTTTTCGATTCACCGTGGCCCACAGCAACCGCATCATATCCGGGGGTACCACAGGCGCGTCGTTGTGGACCGTAAACTGCACGCCCTTATCCGCCGCCCAACGCGTCGGGCTAATGTTCTGTGCGCGTGCTTCGCCGAAGCTCTTACGGTGCCAATCGCCCCAGAAAAAGGTGTGGGCCGAAAAATACGAGGGCACGATCCCAAGTT
>JAHEKG010000221.1:0-3201 GCA_024638475.1 Rhodospirillales bacterium
GTTTCCTGATGTCAGCCCGACGGTGTTGAAACGGTGCGTGGATAACCTCATTGACCTCCGGCATGCGTTCCAGCAGCGGCGCCGTCCAAGACGGTGCCAACACATCGATGCATGCCCGTGGCGATTGTTGTCTCAAGGTCTTGAACAGGCTCTGCGCCATTACCATGTCGCCGACCCAAGACGGACCGACCACCAGGATGCGATCAGGGGGGAGGGGTGTGCTCACAGCTGATGCGATGGTGATGACGCAGGCACGTAACCAGCCTCGGGATGCCGGTCGACTACAGGTAGGTCAACCAGTCCTGGTGCTGATCGCGGCGCCCGTGCACGGTATCAAAATACAAGGTTTGCAGTTGCTCGGTAACCGGTCCTCGTTCACCGCATCCTATGGACCGGTCGTCCAACTCCCGGATCGGTGTTACCTCCGCTGCGGTCCCGGTGAAGAACGCTTCATCGGCCACATAGATCTCATCCCGGGTAATGCGCTTTTCCCGTACCTCCAAACCCAACTCGGCAATTAATCGTAGGATCGTGTCGCGCGTAATGCCTTCCAAGGCCGATGTTAAGTCCGGAGTGAGAATCTTTCCGCCACGCACGATGAAGATGTTCTCGCCGCTGCCTTCGGCGACAAAGCCTTCGAGATCCAATAACAACGCTTCGTCGTAACCCGCTTGCGAAACTTCTTGCAGGGCGAGAATAGAATTATAGTAGTGGCCATTGGCCTTGGCCTTGCACATCGTACTGTTGACGTGGTGGCGCGAAAATGAGGAGGTCTTAACGCGGATTCCCTTATTGAGGCCTTCATCACCCAGATATGCGCCCCACTCCCAGCTGGCCACGGCCACATGAACACGAAGGTTACCAGCATGCAGCCCCATGCCTTCGGAACCATAAAAAACGATCGGTCGAATATAGGCGCTCGCCAGATTATTTTTCCGTACCACAAGTTTTTGCGCCTCATTCAGTGTATCCCTGTCAAAGGGCAATCGCATTCCCATTATGTGGGCGGAACGGAAGAGACGCTCGGTATGATCCTTTAATCGGAAGATGGCCGTACCTTTGTTCGTTTTATAAGCGCGCACCCCCTCGAACACGCCCAGTCCATAATGGAGCGTATGGGTGAGCACATGGACCGTTGCGTCACGCCACGGGACTAACTCGCCATCCATCCAGATTACACCATCGCGGTCGGAAAATGTCATAGTCGTTACTCCTCATCCGGCCAATTAGAATTTTGTTGGAGCCGACACCGTGTCATGTTGGCTCCTGTTCGAAAAATCTTTGCCACAAGGCCGCTACCATGCGGCGGGAATCGGCCAAATCATCCTCGCTCACCAGCGATGCCTTTTCCGCGAGCTTCAAACGGTGTTCCGTTGCCAGGTAACGGCGGTACGCGTCAGCCAGAATCTGGTAGTCGGCATGGCTAACCAGGCCTATAGCTTCCAGCACGTCGAGTACTTCGAGACTGCTTCTCGGACCGGCCAGGTCCGGGTGCAGGTTGGCCCAGCGAAGAACGTAATATTGGACTATAAACTCAATGTCAACTATTCCACCTATTCCCTGCTTCAGATCAAAAGAATTATCGTTCGTACGGTCGCGCGCATCGACCATCTTCTGACGCATGGCCCGTATGTCACGCTTCAACGCCTCGGGATCCCGCGCTTGGGTCAACACCTCGAAGCGGATCGCCTCGAAACGGCGATTCAACTCCTCGCTGCCGTTGACCATGCGGGCCCGTACCAGGGCCTGATGCTCCCAGGTCCAGGCGCGTTCCAGTTGATAGCCGTGGTAGGCATCCAACGAGGTCACCAGCGGCCCGGAACGTCCGCTGGGCCGTAACCGGGCATCGATTTCGTAGATTACCCCCGACGGCGTCTGCGCGGTGAGCATATGGACGATTCGTTGGCCGAGCCGTCCGTAGTACTGCTGATTAGGAAGACTTCGGTCGCCGCCCTGGGTCATGCCATGGAGCGCCGCACCGTGGTGTAGAAACACCAGATCGAGATCGGAGTGGTAGCCGAGTTCATAGCTGCCCAGCTTGCCGTAGGCGACGATACCGAACTCCGGCCGCCTACCTTCCTCCTCCGGGCTCGGTTTGCCGTATTTGGCGCGCAAGCCGTTTTCGGCTAGCGTGACCACTGTATCGAGCATCACCTCGGCTATCACGCAAAGTTGACGAGCGACATCCTCGCTGGCGACATATTCGAGTACGTCGGCGGCAGCGACTTTCAATGTTTGCGCATGACGCAACTCCCGCAGTACCTCCATCTGTTCCTCTAGGTCATCGCCATCCACCGATGCCAACCGCTGTCGAATTTCATCAGCCAACGATTCGCTGGTGACAGATAACGAAGTCGAGATGGGGTCCAGCAATTCGTCCAGCAGTAGGGGATAACGGCTAATCCAATTGCTGATCCACGAGCTGGCGGCGCTCAACTTGACCAGTTGTGACAGTGCCAGCGGGTTTTCAACCAATAGCACTAGATATGCGGATCGGCGGCCTATGGTCTCGACGAGACGGAGCAGGCGCTGAAGCGTGTGGTTCGGATTGGATGTCGATGCGGCCTGCTGTATCAACAGCGGCATGAGTCGGTCGACTCGCTCACGCCCGTAGTTCGAATGAGCGTGATACGCCTTGCCGTGTCGAAATGCCTGTAACTGGTCGAGCGCAGTGTTGGGATCCGAATATCCACTCGAGGCCAGGGTCTGCAGCGCGACATCCTCATCAACTGCATCCAACCACACGTCTCGCACTGAAGTGGCTACCGACTGCGACCCGGTTCGCGTGACGAAAACCTGCTTGAAGTGATTATGCACTGATTGCATCACTTCATGGATTCGGCGTTCACAGGCGGGCCAGTCGCCGTAGCCGGTTACGAATGCCAATCGTCCTTGCTCATCCTCTTCTTGGGGCAGCAAATGGGTCTGCTTGTCATGCATCATTTGCAGGCGATGTTCCAAGTTGCGCAGAAATATGTAGGCTTCTTTCAATTCAGCAACTACCTTCGCGTCGAGTGCCCCGATGCGGTCTAGCTGATCTAATGCCTTGAATAGCCGATTCGACTGCAACGCGGGCTCGCGCCCACCCCGAATCAATTGAAAACTCTGTGCGATGAATTCGATTTCGCGGATACCACCTTGACCCAGTTTGATATTCTTGGCGATTTCCTTGCGCTCCAGTTCGCGCCCGATGAGTTCCTT
>JAHEKG010000221.1:3211-5719 GCA_024638475.1 Rhodospirillales bacterium
TCGAAGCCAGGGCCGCCAGCATGCCGGTGAGCATCAGACCGCGTATTCCGATCGGCAGTAGCTCGTCGATGCCGCGCACGAACATCAGTTCGCGCCCGATGAGTTCCTTCATTTCTCGGATCGACTCGAACGCGCCATAATCCAGATATTTCCGATAAACAAATGGTTGTAAACGCGCCAATAACTGTTCGCCGGCCTGTTGGTCGCCGGCAATTACCCGCGCCTTGGTCAATGCGTAACGTTCCCAGTCGCGACCATGGGTCTGATAGTAGTGTTCCGTCGCGTCAATCGACAGTGCCAATGGACCGCTACGGCCATTGGGGCGCAGCCGCATGTCGACCCGAAACGCGTAACCGTCCTCGGTCCTGGTCTCCAATGCCGAAATCAATTCCCGGCCCAGCTTAGTGAAAAGCTGGTGGTTGCTGATCGGTCGTTGGGCATCGGTCTCACCGTCCGCGCCATAGGCGAAGATCAAATCAATATCGGAGGAGAAGTTCAGCTCCCTGCCGCCGAGCTTGCCCAACCCCAACACAATGAACGGCACCGGTAGACTGGTTGACTTGTCGCGGGGCACTCCCCTCGACTCGGTCGTCCACTGATAGGTGTAAACCAGCGCCTGCTGGATACAGCAGTCCGCCAATTCCGTCATCACCGCTATGACCTCGTGCAAGCACGCCGTGCCTGCCAGATCCCGCCATGCGATACGCACCGATTCGCGTAACCGAAACCGGCGTAGTACGCGCTGCAACGCGCCCATATCCGCGATGTTTGCAAATACCGTCTCGGCTCGCCGTGTCAGCTCACGCGCGTCGTAGACCCGGTCCAGGTCGCCGCTTTGAATCAAGTCAGACAACAAGGCCGGCTTTTGCAGGCAGGTTTTGGCAACAAAATCGCTGCCGGCCCACACCCGGAGCAACTGATGCTGTTGGGAGTCGTTCAAACGCAGTGAGCCCACATGACCGCGGGAGGCTGCCTGAAAGTCTTGCCAATACTGCGTCAACCGCTCCCGCAGGGCACCTGGTATTCCGTCGAAACAGGGCGGTTTTATTGTCGCCGGTAATGTCTTAGTCATGGCGCCACAAAGCTCTGGCATGGCCGGTTATAATTACGAAGCCTAACTGCTTGTCCAATCATCTCGCAAACATGATACCGCTCATCGATACCAGGCTCGAAGAATACGCCATCGCCCACTCTCGTGCGCCGTCCCCACTGTTGCAGGAACTCCTCGCCTACACCTATAAGCATTGCGACAACCCGCAAATGGTGACTGGGCCGCTCGAGGCAGGGTTTTTGCGCATGCTCGTACGGTTGATCGATGCCCGCCGAGTGCTGGAGATTGGGTTGTTCACCGGTTATTCGGCACTGGCTATGGCTGAGGCGCTGCCCGCGGGCGGGGAGCTGATCAGTTGTGAGGTCGACGACGGGCATCGGGCAATCGCTAACTCATTTTTTAACCGCAGCCCCCATGGGAATAAAATACACATTGTGTTAGGGCCCGCACTGGAAACTTTGGACACGATAATCGGCCCCTTTGACCTGGTGTTCATCGATGCAGATAAGGAAAACTATCTACAGTACTATGAAAAGACCTTGTCGCTGCTCCGGCCGGCCGGTTTGTTGGTGGCCGATAACACGCTGTGGTCCGGTCGCGTACTGGACCCGGAAAAAGATACCGACCATGCGCTGGCGGAGTTCAACCGACGTGTACAGCAGGACGAACGGGTGGAGAACGTTTTACTTACCGTACGCGACGGTATGATGCTGGTGCGAAAAAACTCCTAGTCGAATGCCAAACGCGGTAACGCCTGCGGCCGACGTCAATGAGTGAGGATCTGGCTCAGGAACTGCTCTGTGCGCTCGGATTGAGGGTTGGTGAAAAATTCTTCGGGTTCGTTCTGTTCGACGATTTGCCCCTCATCCATGAAGATCATTTGGTTCGCCACCGTTTTCGCGAACCCCATTTCGTGAGTGACGCAAAGCATGGTCATCCCGTCCTCGGCGAGTTCGACCATGACATCCAGGACCTCTTTGATCATTTCCGGATCCAGCGCCGAGGTCGGCTCATCGAATAACATGATCTTGGGATTCATGCACAGCGCTCGGGCGATGGCCACCCGCTGTTGTTGACCGCCGGACAGCTGCCCCGGGTATTTATTCGCCTGCTCGGGAATCTTGACGCGTTCGAGATATTTCATGGCGATGTCTTCCGCCTCTGCGCGCGGCATCTTGCGAACCCAGATCGGGGCCAGCGCCAAGTTTTCGAGGATCGAGAGGTGGGGGAATAGATTGAAATGTTGGAACACCATCCCGACTTCACGGCGTACGCTTTCAATATTCTTGAGGTCATCGGTTAGCTCGGTGCCGTCGACCACGATGCGTCCCTGCTGATGTTCTTCCAGTCTGTTGATGCAACGAATCAGGGTTGATTTCCCGGAACCGGAAGGTCCGCATATCACGAAGCGCTCACCCTTTTTTACGCACAGATTGATTTCCTTGAGCACATGGAAC
>JAHEKG010000222.1 GCA_024638475.1 Rhodospirillales bacterium
CCCCGTGCGGTTGGATATGGAAACGCCGCGGGTCAGCGTGCCGGTTTCCACCGGTGACGGACCCTACATCGGTCAGTGGACCGCGGGCGATCCCGCCGCCGAAGGCGACGTCATTCCGATCGTCAGGATCGACCCCCAATGGCCGCGCGAGGCATTGTTGAACGGTATCGAAGGATGGGTACTGGTGGAATTCACGATTCTCAAGGATGGCAGCGTTGCCGCTCCGCGCATACTGGATGCAGAACCGCGGCGCATGTTTGACCGCAACGCCATGCGGGCCATACTCAAATGGAAGTTCAAGCCGCGAATCATTGACGGCCAGCCGGTCGAGCGGCGAGCCACGCAACGGATTGAATTTCAGTTGGACAGCCGCTAATGCAACGGCCGGCTAGTAATCTGGCAGTTTGGGTCGTTGTATTTTTCGGCGCCACCGGCGGTTTCGCTCAGGAGGGCGTGCAACAAGCAGGGACGGAGATTCGGGAAGAGCGCAATGTGACCATGAGCGAGGCCGCCTATAAACGCCTCACTCAGATTCACGAGTTCATGGGCAACGGTGAATTAGACGAGGCCCTCAAGCGGCTCAATAGTCTCAAGAACAGTCGTCTATCGGACTACGAGAACGCTTTGGTCATGCAGACGTATGGTTTTATCTACGCTCAAAAGGGCGAGTACGGTGCCGCGATCGATGCCTTCGAGGCCTGTCTCGCCCTCGATGCGTTGTCTAACATCGCTCAACAAGGCATGTTGTACTCGCTAGCGGGGCTATACGGTTCCGAGGGCCGCTTTCAGGACGCGGTCAACGTGATGAGTGAATGGTTCAAGTACGCACAAGAACCCGTTCCGGCGAACGCCTACATGTTGGTCGGTTCGAGCTACAGCGAACTCGATGATTATGCTAAGGCGCTCCCCTACGTCATGGAAGCGATCAAGCGCAGCGAGGAGCCGAAAGAGTCCTGGTATCAACTGGCGTTGGCCATCAATTTCGAACGCGGCGATTTTTCCGAGGCGGCAAGACTACTCCGCGAGATGATTGTGTTTTGGCCCAATAAGCCCCGCAACTGGGAAATGTTGTCGAGTGCCTATATGGAGTTGAAGCAGGACCAAAACGCTTTGGCGACGCTGATGCTCGCTTACCAGAAGGGCCTCATCCAAGAAGAAAATAAACTGCTCAACCTAGTCAAGATGAACATGTTCATGGAGATTCCGTTCGAGGGAGGCCGGATCCTCGAAGAAGAGATGAACAATGGCCGGATTGAAAAGACGCAGGCTAATTTGGAATTGCTGCTGTCCGCTTGGACTAGCGCGCGTGAATTCGACAAAGCGATTGCAGTCATCGATGTGTTGGCGCCCATGGTGGGCTCGAGTGACTACTATTGGCAGCGTGCCCAGCTTTTCAATGAGAAGGCTAATTGGCCGGAAGTCATTAGCTCCGTGACCCAAGCTCTAGAGCGGGGCGGTCTAAAGCGCCCGGGTGAAGCCTATGTACTGATGGGTATGGCGCATTCGGAATTGGGCGAATTCGACCGCGCGATTGCCGCCTTCGAGCAGGCTAAAAAGCACGGAGATGACGCGCGCCGCAATGCCACGGCATGGATTGATTACGTCAACGATCGGCGCCAAGTCGCGCTGGCCCGAAACTGAAAGCACGGCCACACCGGCCGTCTGTTTTTTAACGCCAGGCTAGATGGTGGCGAATGCCGTTGTTGTGCGTGTACATCTGTTTGGAGGGATGGCTCCCTGCGGTCCGCTTTATTCCCTCCAAACAGATGTACACACACAAGAACGCCCAACGCACGGGGCCGGGTCGACACTATCCCCATGTGGCGAACGTGAGGGTCCCTGGGGGCAGGTGAGCGTAGATCCCTGTCATGGGAATAAAGCGGACCGCAGGGAGCCATCCCATGACAGGGATCTACGCTCACCTGCCTTCGCGACGACGATCCTACGGTGACCGTGCGATCAAGTCTGCACCCTGACATCCAGGTCCGGTTCATCGATCACGGCGAGGATGGCTTGCCGTGCGGCGGCCGCCAGAGACGTGGCGTCGGGGTAATCGGCGCAGTTCAGTTGCGGTGTAACCTCCACGCAGATTGGCCCGGGGCGCGGTAGCAACCGCCCTCCGGGCAGCTTGTGACGCGCACCGCGGATCGCCACCGGGATCAACGGCACGTTGGCGCGCCGGGCCGCGCGAAACGCGCCCGGGCGGAACCGTTTTAGGCCGACCTGTTCATCAAATGTACCCTCGGGAAAGAATACGAGGCCGTTCCGTGCTTCCGCCGCACGCAACAGCCGCCGGGCCGCTCGAGTTCGTTCTTGATGATTTTCCCTGTTGACGAATTCGGAGCCAAGCCGACGTAACAACCACCCCGCCAGGGGCACACTTTGCATTTCTTTTTTGATCACAAACGTAAAATTCTCTGGTAGCGCCGCGGTAAGGATGGCGCCGTCCAAGTAGCTGCCATGGTTGGCAACTACAACAGCCTTGGGGTCGAGGTGATTGGCCCCGCGCAGTTCAACCGGGCTGCCAATGAACCTAAAAATGCTCGCGGCCGCGTATTTTGCGAGTCGGCGGCGGCGTGGCAGCCCGGGTGCAAATATTAGCAATAGAAGGGTAGGGCAAATGATGGCCGCGAAGACGGCAACTGAGTAGCCGCCATAGATTAAATGCGCAATCGTTCTAAAGCTGGCGGGCATGGATCGAATTATGTCAACCGCAGTCTAATAAGCAATTAGACGCATGCAGGCTTTATCTCCAGCTTTCTGTGACAGAAGTCTCGTTATGTTAACGGTTTAGGGGTTTTGTGATGACGGTCACATTCCCGGGGTTGGCCCGCACGCATACTGCGGAAGGTCTGCAGAGGCACCAACTGGTGGTCGCAGTAGATTGTAACAAATTGAATTATATAACGATTCTAGGTGAATGGACAGATAGCTGGCCATTCGCAGGTGGGGATGTCGGCGTCAGGATGTTCCCGGAATTTGTGGCGTGGGAGCCCTGTGCGACTTAGGGAGAGAGACGGCAGGAATGGCTCATAATTTTATGGAATCAAACGCTCGTCCGAAT
This sequence comes from Rhodospirillales bacterium, assembly GCA_024638475.1. GTDB lineage: Bacteria > Pseudomonadota > Gammaproteobacteria > Steroidobacterales > JAHEKG01 > JAHEKG01. The sequence continues at coordinate 3,065 of JAHEKG010000222.1, forward strand.
GCAAAGAATGGAGAACCGAAGGCAGTAGTCGAACGGTTCCTCGATGCTATCTGGATGGAGCGCGGCTTGTCCGAAAACACCCTGGGTGCATATCGGGCGGATTTGCTGGCTTTGAGCCGGCGATTGGACGTGCGCGACGTCGAACTCGTGCGCGCGGACCGTGCCGATATCCTGGACTACATTGCCTGGCGAGTGGAGGCCGGCGCGAAACCGCGTTCAACTGCCCGCCAACTTTCGAGTTTCAGGCGGTTCTTTCGCTACTTGGTCCGTGAGGGCATGATCAGCGATGATCCCACCGCGCAAATCGCCATGCCAAAGATTGGCCGCGCCTTGCCGCAGTCTCTGACGCAGGAAGAAGTCGAGTCCTTATTGGGAGCCCCCAACGTCAGCGAGGCCTTAGGGCATCGTGATCGCACGATGCTCGAAGTGCTCTACGCGACGGGCGTACGCGTTTCGGAATTGATCAACCTTAAACTTAGCCAGCTCAATCTAAACCAAGGCGTGCTTAGAATCGTCGGTAAAGGCGACCGCGAGCGCCTGATTCCGCTCGGTGACGAGGCTCAAGAGTGGCTCAAGGAGTTCATCGACGGCCAGCGCATTGAGATCTTGTTGGAACGTCAAACGGAGTATCTGTTCCCGACGCGGCGTGGCGATCGGATGACCCGCCAGGCCTTTTGGCACATCATCAAGCGTTACGCGAAGAAGGCTGGAATAGCGAAACATCTATCCCCGCATACCGTTCGACATGCTTTCGCAACCCACCTGCTGAACAACGGTGCGGATTTGCGGGTCGTGCAGCTCCTACTAGGACACAGCGATCTGTCAACGACCCAAATCTATACCCACGTGGCACGCGAGCGCATGAAAGAGTTGCATACCCGGCATCACCCCCGGGGCTAGTGCTCGGGCGGCAGCCGGAGCGCTCTGTTACAATCCCCGCTCCTGAAACCAAGGGCCGCCGCCGGTGTCGAAGAGGAATCGGGTAGGCAGGCTAAAAAGGGCACCCATGAATCTACGTACTATGCTTTGTCTTGTTGCTTGCGGCTGGGCGGCAGTGGCCGGTGCGGAATCGACTACGGGTATGTCCATGGACCAACTGGCCGAGCTGTTGCCGGGGGTTGAACGGGAACAGATTACCGCGTCGCCGATTGAAGGTATTTATGAAATCGCCGTGGGTACCCAAGTCGCTTATGTCAGCAACGATGGCCGCTATCTGTTGCAGGGCGATTTATTCGATTTGGATTCCAATGAAAACTTGACTGAGCAGGCCCGCTCGAAGGCGCGGGTGTCGGTGTTGTCCAATCTCGACAGCCAGCAAATGATTGTTTTCAGCCCCAAAGACAAACCCGCCAAGCACAGCATCGTGGTTTTCACTGATATCGATTGTGTGTACTGCCGGAGGCTCCACCAAGAGATTCAGCAGATTAACGAACTGGGTATCGAAGTGCGTTATGCGTTTTATCCCCGCTCCGGGCCGGGCACGGCATCCTGGCAGAAAGCAGGCAATGTTTGGTGCGCAAAGGATCGCCGTACCGCGCTCACGAAAGCCAAGGCCGGCGCCGAAGTCCCCGCGCGCAAATGCGAGAATACGCCGATTCAGTCTCAATACGACGTTGGCCAAATGGCTGGGGTACGCGGCACGCCCGCGATCTTCACCTTAGCCGGGCATCAGATCGGCGGTTACCTACCGGCGGACGCAATGTTGGCCCGGCTAGAGGCCGAGTAGGGCGCTCAGCGCTCTAATAGATTCCGCTTGTCTTTGACTTCCCGCCAGTCATCCGCGTCGGCGGGCGGATCTTTGGCCTCCGTGATGACGGGCCATTCTCGTGACAACTCGGCGTTGATCGCCAGAAATTCCTCCTGACCCTCGGGCAACTCATCCTCGGAGAAGATGGCTTCGACCGGACACTCCGGTTCACATAACGTGCAGTCAATGCATTCCTCAGGATCGATGACCAAGAAGTTGGGCCCTTCGTGGAAGCAATCGACAGGACATACCTCGACACAATCGGTCAGCTTGCACTTGATGCAAGATTCGGTCACCACAAACGTCATGATCTAACTACCTCCTCTGGACCATCCGGCCAGGTTGTGACCGGCGTCACTGCCTAGGGCGACGGTGTGAACCTGGCTAGATTGGTCGAGCTTGTCCGGCAGCTCGGCTACGAAGCGCTCAAGGGTAAACCGGACGCTCGGAAAGGCCAAGTCCCGCCAGGGGATTTGGTCCGGGTCGAATAGGCCCACCTCCAAGCTTTCCTCCCCGACACCGTAGGCCCCGTCGACGAGATGGGCGCTATACATCACGTGAACTTGGCCGGCCTCGACCACATCGATCATGGCGAATAAGCGCCCGATCTTCACGGTGGTACACGCTTCTTCCAGGGCCTCTCGGGCGGCTGCTTCGGGTAGGCTCTCGCCCAGTTCGAGAAAGCCAGCGGGAATGGTCCAGTAGTCACGCCGCGGCTGAATGGCGCGCCGACAGAGCAATATCTGCCCCCGCCATTGCGGCACGCACCCGGAGACCAGTTTGGGGTTGAGGTAGTGCACCTGGCCGCATTGCGGGCAGATATGGCGCTCGCGGTTATCGCCTGCCGGGACCCCTTGGACCACCGGGCTGCCACAGTCGCTGCAGTGG
>JAHEKG010000017.1 GCA_024638475.1 Rhodospirillales bacterium
TGGCAGAACATCCCGGTAGTCAGCTATCTGTTGTTACGTGGCCGCTGCGCCGGCTGCAAGACGCCTATTTCTGTCCGCTACCCCATCGTCGAGGCCACCGCGGGTGTCCTGAGCCTCCTGGTTGCGCTCAGATTCGGGGCCGCGCCACAGGTCATCGCAGCGCTGATATTTACCTGGGCATTACTGGTGTTGGCGGTCATCGATATCGATCGCCAACTATTGCCCGACTCGATTACCCTACCCCTGGTTTGGCTGGGATTGCTGGTCAGCCTGTTTGGCGGCAACGGGCTATTCGTCACCCCGTCCGCCAGCATTATCGGTGCGGTGGCGGGCTACTTGAGCCTGTGGCTCGTCTTCCATTTGTTCAAGCTAGTGACGGGCAAGGAGGGCATGGGCTACGGTGATTTCAAGCTGCTGGCCGCAATCGGCGCCTGGGTGGGGTGGCAGCTACTACCCCTCGTCATCCTGTTGTCCGCAGTTGTGGGCTCGATCGTGGGCATCGGTTTGATCGTGTTCGGAAAACATGCCCGCCAGACACCGATCCCGTTTGGACCCTACTTGGCTGCCGCGGGCTGGATCGCACTCCTCTGGGGGCCGCCGCTTCTCAACTGGTATAGTGCCTTCGGTCGCTCGTAACAGTTGCGCTCATGCTGAAAGTTGGCTTGACCGGGGGCATCGCCAGCGGTAAATCCCTCGTGGCGGATCTGTTTGCCGAGGCGGGCGCCAGCCTCGTCGACACCGACCTTATCGCGCGCGAAGTCGTCGCACCCGGTGAACCGGGGCTTGCCGCCATCGTCGACCAGTTCGGTGAGGAAGTCATCGATGCCCGCGGCCAACTCGATCGGCGCCACATGCGCACGCTCATTTTCAGCTCCCAAACCCGGCGACGGCAGCTCGAAGCCTTACTACATCCGCTGATCCGCACGCGGACGCTGGCCGCCATCGACGCCGCGAGCGGCCCCTACGTGATCGTGGTGGTGCCCCTGTTGGCGGAAACGGGCTTCGCTGAGTTGGTGGACCGTGTGCTCGTCGTCGACTGTGATGAGGCCACCCAGACCCAGCGGCTGATGGCTCGCGACGCGCACAGCGCCGATGAGGCGCGCCGGATGATAGCCTCCCAGGCCAGCCGCGCCGAGCGCTTGGCGTTGGCCGATGACGTCATCGATAACAACGGCGACACCGAGTCGACCCGCCAGCAGGTGCTCCGGTTGCACAACGCCTATCTCGGTCTGGGGTAAGATCAGGTTTGCCGCACCGGTTTGAGTCGCGCAGAATAGGCCTATGAACGATCCGGCAGAAGAGCTCCCCGTGGCCCAGGAAGCCGTCAAGTTTGTCGAATACGAACTGCCCTTGACTGAGCGCATGCGGACTTTTCTGCGTCTAGAATTCCTCTATCAGCAGGTACTGTTCCACGCCGAAGATCAAGCGGATTTCGGCTCCCGCGCGGCGATCAGCGGCCTGTTGGAAATCGCCACTATCCTCAGTCGCGGAGATGTCCGGGCAGATACGTTAAAAGAGCTTGAAAAACAAGCAGATAGCCTACGCCGCTACGGCACCCAGCCCGGTGTGGACCAGGCGCGCCTCGGCAGTCTGTTAGACAACGTCGAACAACTGCGAACCGACCTACTCAATATCGGCCCCCACTTTTTACAGACCATCAAAGAATCGGAGTTCCTCAACGCCATCAAACATCGCAGTTCCATCCCCGGAGGCACCTGCGTGTTCGACCTGCCCGACTATGCGTTTTGGTTGAGCCTGCCGTTCTCGACTCGCGGCCATCAGTTGGAACATTGGCTGAGTGGGCTGCGGCCGTTGTGCGATGCGGTAGCCGAGGTGCTGTGGCTGATCCGTGAGATGTCCGACCCGGAAGAACTCGTCGCGATCAAGGGCATGTACCAGCGTTCGGCCGACCAAAAAGAACAACTGAACCTAGTGCGGGTGTTGCTCCCGCCGGATTCCGACCTCTATACCGAAATCTCCGGCGGCCAACATCGCATCACGGTACGCTTCTTGAGGTTCACCGACGTGAACGCTCGGCCGGCCCAAGCATCTGAAGATGTTACGTTTTTTCTAGGTCTCTGCTAGCTCCAGCAACTTCGTCACGATCGGCCCGTCCGCCGGCAACAGCCTCAACTGCTCAAGTTGACGAGGCTCGCACCAACCGACCTGCTGACCCTCCTGGGGCACGGGCCATCCCGAATACTCGTCAACTTGCCAGACCTCGAGCCGCACGCGGCGGTCGGGGTAACCATGCTCCAAGACCATCAGCGGCTGTCCGCCGAGGACGGCGATGGCCAGCTCTTCCTTGAGCTCCCTCACCAGGGCCTGCCAAGCGTCTTCCCCGCGCTCCAACTTACCGCCGGGGAACTCCCAGTAGCCAGGCATAAAGGCAGCGCCGGCGGGCCTGCGATTGACCAATATGCGCCCGCGCGCATCCTTGACGACTGCCACCGCGACTTTTATGGCGTCGGGATGCAAGATCTAGCTGGGGCGACCGTGGCAGTGCTTGTATTTCTTTCCGGAGCCACAGGGACAAGGTTCGTTGCGGCCCACCTTGGGCTGCTCACGCACGAAGGGCACCGCCGGCTCCGGGTTGGATGGCGGCGGGCCTGGCCGACCCTGGCCACCCGGCAAACCCGGCAAGCCCCTCGGTCCGCCCGCGCCGGCCGCCTGCGGCTGCTGTCCCAGGGCGGATGCCTCCGCATGCTGAAAACGCAATTCACTGGCATCACGCGGTTTGCGTTCAATCGTGGCATCCTCCGGATCGCGGATTTGGATACGCGAGAGAATACTGATGGCATCTCGCTTGACCCGTTCCAGCAAGGCGCTGAACATCTCGAAGGCTTCACGCTTGTACTCTTGCTTCGGGTTCTTTTGAGCGTAGGCTCTCAAATTGATCCCTTGGCGCAAATAGTCCATCGCGGCCAGATGTTCCTTCCAATGCAGGTCGAGCTGGCGCAGCATGATCTCTTTCTCGAGGCTTCGCATGTCCGCACCGATGCGCTCGATTTGTTCTACCTTCGCCTCGTATTCCTCCTGTACTCGCTCGAAGACCAACTTGCGTAGTTTCGCTTCCATGAGAGTCTTGTCTGCTTCAAGCGCCGCCGCAATATCCATTTGCAGACCAAATTCTTGTTCCAAGGCCCGCGTTAATCCGCCCGGATCCCATTGCTCCTCGACGCTACCCCGCGGGAAGTATTCATCAATTATGTCATTGACGACTTCTTCGCGGATGCCGACGATGGCATCGGCCATGTCCTCGGCGGCCATCAACTCGGTACGTTGCTGATAGACGACCTTGCGCTGATCGTTGGCAACGTCGTCATACTCAAGCAATTGCTTGCGAATATCGAAGTTGTGAGCCTCGACCTTGCGTTGCGCCCGCTCGATTTGCCGGCTGAGCAATCTACTTTCGATCACTTCTCCGGGTTTCATGCCGACCGAGGACAACAGTTTCTTCGTGCGCTGCGGATCACCGAAAATCCGCATCAAGTTATCTTCCATGGACAAATAAAACCGACTCGATCCAGGATCACCCTGCCGCCCGGAACGCCCGCGAAGCTGATTGTCGATGCGACGGGACTCGTGGCGCTCGGTGCCGATGATGTGCAGCCCACCCTCCTGAATGACTCGATCATGGCGTTTTTGCCAATCCGCGCGTAGTGCCTCGCGCTCAGCCTCGCTTACCTCGCCCAGCGCCGCCAGTTCCGCCTCTAGACTACCTCCCAACACAATATCGGTACCCCGACCGGCCATGTTGGTGGCAATCGTAATAGTCCCCGGCCGTCCGGCCTGGGCGACGATTTCCGCTTCCTGTTCGTGGAACTTGGCATTTAGAACCCGGTGCGGGATCTTTTGCTTCTTGAGTAACCCGCTGAGTAATTCCGAGGTTTCGATGGAAGTCGTTCCTACCAAAACGGGCTGGCCACGCTCGTGGCAATCCTTGATGTCATCGATGATGGCCGCGAACTTGTCACTTTGGGTCAAATGCACGAGATCGGGATGATCTATTCGGATCATCGGCTTGTGGGTTGGAATGACGACAACCTCGAGCCCGTATATTTGTTGAAACTCGTAAGCTTCGGTGTCCGCCGTACCCGTCATGCCGGAGAGTTTTTTGTAGATCCGGAAGTAGTTTTGGAAAGTGATGGAAGCAACCGTCTGGGTCTCCTCCTTGATTCTTACGCCTTCCTTGGCTTCGATGGCTTGGTGCAGCCCATCCGACCAGCGCCGCCCAGCCATCGTCCTCCCGGTAAATTCATCGACAATCACAACCTCACCGTCCTTAACGATGTAGTCGACGTCTTTCTTGAACAACGCGTGCGCGCGCAATGCCGCATTGAGATGGTGCATCAGCCTAATGCTGGCCGGATCGTAAAGGCTTTCGCCCTCTTCCAGTAACCCTGCCTCCACAAACACCTGCTCGATACGGTCCTGGCCCGCTTCCGTCAGGTGCGCCTGCTTGCCCTTTTCGTCGATGCTGTAGTCGCCCGGGCCGTCTTCCTCGAGTTGCGGCTTTAGCTTCGGCACCACCCGGTTGAGCTTCGCATACAATTCGGTACTCTCTTCGGAGGGCCCGGAGATGATCAGCGGGGTGCGCGCCTCATCGATAAGAATGGAGTCGACTTCGTCGACGATGGCGAAGGAGAGTTCGCGCTGCGCAACGTCCTGCAACCGAAAGGCCAGGTTGTCCCGCAAATAGTCGAAGCCGAACTCGTTGTTGGTGCCGTAGGTGATATCGGCCTGGTAAGCGGCACGTTTGTCAGCCGCCCCCTGCCCTCCCGTGACAACGCCAACGGATAAGCCCAAGAATTCGTAGACCGGTCGCATCCAGTCCGCGTCACGACCCGCCAAGTAGTCGTTGACGGTGACGATGTGCACGCCGCCGCCGGTCAAGGCGTTCAAATAGGCGGGCAGCGTCGCCACCAGGGTCTTGCCTTCGCCGGTGCGCATCTCCGCGATCTTGCCCTCGTGCAGGGTGATTCCCCCCAACAGCTGGACGTCGAAGTGACGCATTCCCAGGGTTCGCTGAGCCGCTTCCCGCACCAGGGCGAAGGCTTCCGGGAGGAGTCCGTCGATATCGCCAGTTTCTTGGTAGCGGGCCTTGAGCGTCTCGGTGCGGGCCCGCAGCGCAGCGTCGCCCAGCGCCTGCAGCTCTGGCTCGAACGCGTTGGTCGCGGCCACGAGCTTGCCGTAGCCCTTGAGAAGGCGTTGGTTGCGACTGCCGAAAAGACCGGTAACTAGGTTAGCTAGGGGATTGGCCAAAACAGGGGCCCTTGAGTTCCTTCAAGGCCGGGTATTGTACGGAGCCGACGGGGGTTTGGGGAACAGCGAATATGCGAAAAAGCAGGCTTTACTTAGAAGCTTTTATATAGGCCAAAGGATTGACCACTTTGCCGTGCTGCAGCACCTCGAAGTGTAAATTCGGCCCGGTGGCGCGGCCGGTCGAGCCCATTTTTGCGACTATTTCGCCCTTTTTGACGGTATCGCCCACCGCGACGGTGTTCTCGGCATTGTGGGCGTAACGGGTGACGTAGCCATTGCCGTGGTTGAGTTCGACCATTTCGCCATATCCGTAGCGAGTGCCCGACCAAGTCACGACACCGGAAGCCACCGCAAACACGTCGGCACCCCGTTTGCCGGCAAAGTCCACGCCCTTGTGAAAGGCGGGACGCCCGGTAAACGGATCGCTGCGCTGACCGAAGTAAGACGACATGTAGCCCGAAGCCACGGGTCGTCCCTGTGGTTTAACTTCGCTCGAAAGCTTTCGGTTCAGCAGGAAGTCTTCCAAGATATCCAACTGCTGGGCCCGGTCGTTGACTTGCTCACCTAGGGCATCCAGTGCCATCAGCAAGTTAGGGCCTTTGAAATCATCCGCCACCGGCAGCAGTTCTTCCGGGCCACCCAATGACGGCACGCTATCGAAATCAAATTCACCGGCGTCTAAGCCTGCCATTTTTGTGAGGCGGTTACCCAACGCATCCAGGCGAATGACATGCGCGTTTAATTGCCCGACCCTCAGCGCTAAAGCGTCGAGATTTTCACTCGCACTACGCCGCGCATCTTTCACAATGGAGCTTTGTTCGGCGAGTTCGCTGCGCCAGGCGGCGACTTGCAGCTGCGGCTGGCTGACACCAACGAGTGTTGCCGTTTTGAAACCCAAATAGAAAACCGCGGCCACGCCCACGACGGCTAACCCGGTGAGCCCTAGCCAGACCTTAGGGGAGCGCAGTTGGAAATGACCGACCTGTCCCCGCCCTTTTGATAGCAGAATTAGCTGCATGGGATACCGCCCTGGTTCCCGCGTTTTAAGTTGTTATAGTTTCGCGGGGCGCGTAACGCCCATGCGAAGGCAGTAGTATAGCGTGTTTTGTAAAATATCACTCGGCAACCCCGCGGTCGTAGGGCTAGAACCCCGTAGATCGGTGGCTTTGCGTCCCGCCCTTTCAGGCCGGTATGCCCATTCCAACGATCGACCATGCTGCCTAAAAATGCCGCGAATTCCAAGGTTTACGAGTCAAATCCGCGACACGGGTCTCAGTCCTTGAAAGACCGCCAACCGCAGTCATTGGCCCAGATTATGGCGGGATCCCGGCGGCTCCAGGCCCTAGATCACTCCCGTCAGGCCCGCGCAGGATGGACCCGCGCGGCCCGCGGGTGGCTGCCGCAAGATATCGCCCCCCACTTGGTCGGAGCCACCCTCCAGGGCCACACCTTGGTGCTGTCCTTCGATTCGGCGGCGTGGGCGGCGCGCGGCCGGTATTTGGAACGGGAGATATTGGCCAGCGCGGGGGATGCGTCGATCAGCGCGGTAAAAGTCCGCGTTCATCCACGGGGCGGATTGTCCTAAGCGGGCGCGTTGGCTGCAATAAACGACACCGGCGCACGCTCGTCATCGAAGCTAACCGACTCCCAGGCGTCCGGTCGATCCATCAGGGCGCGCAACAGTTGATTGTTGATCGCATGCCCTGACTTGTAGCCGCTGTATTCGCCAATCAAGCTCGCTCCCAGCAGATATAAATCACCGACGGCATCGAGGATCTTGTGGCGTACAAATTCATCTTTGAAACGCAATCCATCTTCGTTCAGAACGCGGTAATCGTCTAACACTACCGCGTTGTCGAGGCTACCGCCCAAGGTCAAGTCACGGGACCGTAGATAGTCGATATCGCGCATGAAACCGAAGGTCCGGGCCCGACTAATTTCACGCAGAAAAGCCGTGGTAGAAAATTCCAAAGTGGCTCGCTGCGGGTGACTCTTGAACACAGGGTGATCGAAATCGATTTCGAAGTTGATGCGGTAACCGTTGAAGGGCGCAAGCCTGGCCCATTTGTCGCCATCTTCAACCTGAACGGGTTGAGTAACCCTGACAAACCTTTTGGCGGCATTCTGCTCTTCGATACCCGCCGACTGCAGGAGAAACACAAATGGGGCGGCACTGCCGTCCATGATGGGTACTTCTGCCGCGGACAACTCCACGAATAAATTGTCGATGCCGAGACCAGCCAATGCCGACAGCAAGTGCTCGACGGTCGCAACCTTACCCGGCCCCAGGGCCAGGGTCGTGCCCAGGGTGGTTTCGGTGACTAGCGCGGCTTGGGCGGGGATGTCGACGACCGGATCCAGGTCTACGCGCCGAAACACCACGCCCGTATTGGCCGGAGCCGGGCGCAAAGTGAGATAGACCTTCTGGCCGCCATGGAGGCCAATGCCCGTGGCTCGGACCGACTGTTTTAGCGTGCGTTGGCGCACTCTCGTCCCTCCCCAAAGCCCCCGTAGAAACCACCAGAAAAACCCCAGATAGAACAGCTAGTTAAGATCACGCTGCAACAACAGCGGCGAAAAGTACCACAGGGCCTACCGCCGCAGCAAGATTTCGTCTAATCGGCCTGACGGCGTAAAAAGGCCGGGATATCGAGCAAATCCTCCACCGGCTGCACGGCCACGTCATCGCCGACGGCCCGCTTTCGCTGGATTGTCGGCTTGTCCAGGTCCGCATAATTGGCCTCCGCTTGGCGCTTGCCGCTGACCATTTTCATCGGCGTTTGCGCGATTCCAGCAGCCTGCCCCAACCCAGTAGCGACGACCGTCACGCGAATTTCATTCGACATTTCCGGGTCAATCACGGTGCCCACCACAACGGTCGCATCATCCGAAGCGAACTGTTTGACGGTTTCACCCACCTCTTGGAAGGCGCCAATGGACAGGTCCATGCCCGCCGTCACGTTGACCAAGATTCCCTTGGCGCCAGCGAGGTTAATATCCTCGAGCAAGGGACTTGAAATTGCCGCCTCCGCGGCTTCGCGGGCGCGATCATCGCCCATGGATTCGCCAGATCCCATCATGGCCATGCCCATCTCGCTCATCACGGTACGAACGTCCGCGAAATCGACGTTTATCAACCCCGGACGGGTAATCAATTCGGCGATGCCTTGGACCGCCCCCTGCAATACCTGATTTGCAGACTTGAACGCATCCAGCAAAGTGATGTTGGGCCCCAGCACAGTAAGCAGTTTTTCGTTGGGAATCGTAATCAGGGAGTCGACATACTTCGCCAGCTCCGCGATACCCTGGTCCGCGACCTGGGCACGTTTGACGCCTTCCATGCTGAACGGCTTGGTCACCACTGCCACGGTCAAGATACCCATTTCTTTGGCCAGCTGCGCGACGACGGGAGCCGCTCCCGTACCCGTGCCACCCCCCATACCGGCGGTGATGAACAACATGTCCGTACCTTCGATGACTTCCTGCAAACGGTCGCGATCCTCCATGGCGGCCTGGCGGCCGACGTCCGGCGAGGCCCCGGCTCCAAGGCCCTTGGTGATATTGCAGCCGATTTGAATGCCGGTTTTTACCCTCGCTGTCTTAAGGGCTTGCGAGTCGGTGTTGGCGCAGACGAAGTCAACGCCCTCGATTCCCGAGGTCAGCATGTGCGCCACTGCGTTGCCCCCGCCCCCGCCAATGCCCAGCACCTTGATGATGGCGTTCTGGCTGTGTCCGTCCATTAATTCAAACATGAAATTCTCCTTTGACCCTGAGTTTAAAAATTTCCTTGAAACCACGCGCGCATGCGCTCGAACATATCGCGCATACCTGTTCGGCCAACGCCGCTCTCGCTTCCCTTCGCTAAAGCTTGACGCCCGAACAACAACAACCCGACGCCCGTGGCATGAATTGGATTACGTACGACATCTTTCAAACCGTCTACAAACTGCGGAACCCCAAGTCGCACCGGCATGTGAAACACCTCCTCCGCGAGTTCGACGGCGCCTTCCATCTTCGCGCTGCCGCCGGTCAACACCACACCAGCGGCGATCAGCTCCTCGAAGCCCGAGCGACGCAACTCGTCGCGGATCAGGGAGAAGAGTTCCTCATATCGCGGTTCGACGACTTCCGCGAGCGTCTGCCGCGCGAGCCGCCGGGGTGGTCGGTCGCCGACGCTGGGTACTTCGATCGTTTCGTCCGAGTTCGCCAATTGCGATAACGCACAAGCGTATTTAATCTTGATTTCTTCCGCGTACTGGGTTGGCGTACGCAAGGAGATGGCGATGTCGTTGGTGACTTGATCACCGGCGATGGGAATGACGGCCGTGTGCTGAATTGCTCCGCCGCAAAACACGGCGATGTCCGTCGTGCCACCGCCTACGTCGACGATGCAGGCACCCAGTTCTTTTTCGTCTTCTGTCAACACCGAGTAGCTCGACGCCAACTGCTCGAGGACCACATCCTCCACGCTCAGGCCGCAGCGCTGCACGCATTTGACGATATTCTGGGCGGCACTCACGGCGCCCGTTACCAAGTGCACCTTTGCTTCGAGACGGACGCCGGACATGCCGATAGGCTCGCGGATCCCTTCCTGATTATCGATGACGAATTCTTGGGGGAGTACATGCAAAATACGCTGGTCGGCGGGAATGGCGACAGCGCGCGCAGCATCGATTACTCGCTCAACATCGCTCGCCGAAACCTCTTTGTCACGGATCGCCACAATCCCGTGGGAATTGAGACTGCGTACATGGCTGCCGGCAATGCCGGTGAAAACGCTATTGATTTCACAGCCGGCCATGAGTTCGGCTTCTTCTACCGCGCGTTGAATGGACTGCACGGTAGATTCAATATTGACGACCACGCCCTTCTTCAGGCCGCGCGACGGATGAGAACCGATGCCGATCACCTCCAGATGACCGTCTTCGGCAACTTCACCAACGATAGCGACAACCTTCGATGTGCCGATATCCAGCCCGACCAATAGCTGGCGCTGGGGGCCCTTAGCCACGCTTGCCTCCCCGCGGTAAGTCGGCGTTGGCATGAGCCGCCGGCTCCCGCCAGCCGACCGCAAATCCGTTGGTGTAGCGCAGATCTACTCGTGCGATGTTACTCAGGCGGGTCGCCAACGCCGGATAGACAACTTCGAAGAAGCGGTCCAAACGCCGTTCCACCTCGGTGCGGCCAAGTTCAATCCGTGTCCCATCTTCTAACTCGAAACGCCAAGCCCAGCGATCGTCGAGGGTAAGCGTAGCCAAGACGAGATTGGCCTGCGCTAGCCGTCCCCGTAAGGCGAGGTAACGCTCTGCTACCGTTTGTTCGGTCCCGGCTGGCCCGTTCAACACGGGCAGCTCCGGATACAAGTGCGCGGGAGAGTGCGCGAAGAGTTGGCCCTGCCGGTTGAGCAAACCGGTCGTTCCCCAGCGCGCGGCGGCATGGTGCTCATCGATTCTCACCAGCAGCCTATCGGGCCAGCGGCGTTCGATCTCGGCGCTTTCGACCCATTCGATGCCTTCCAAGTTTTCTCTCAATCGATCGAGGTCTACCGCCAGGAACCCGCGTTCGATCTCTTTCGCGACGGCCTCTTCAACCTGCACTGCGGAGACCCGCTGGAAGGTCGACTCCACGCTCAAGGCTTGCACCGGCCAATTCAGCAGGTACTGAGTGCCGCGGAATAATCCAAGCCCCACTAGCAAGACCGATACGACACTGACAATCCGCCGCCAGGGCAGCACGGGCAGCCGCCGTGCGGGGCGTTTAGTCGGTTTCTTGCGATTCGCTTTACTGCGTGCCAATTTTCTCGTCCCCTAATGCGTCCCCCAAGATGCGCACTTCCAACTGCAGCTCGACGCCGTGTTGCTCCTCCACCCGGGTTCGCACTTCTGTGATGAGCGTTTCGATATCTGCGGCCGTGGCGCTGCCAGTATTGATAATGAAATTAGCGTGTTTCTCGGATACCTCTGCCGCACCGCGACGCAAACCCTTCAAGCCGGAAGCTTCGATCAAACGCGCGGCGAAATCGCCGGCGGGGTTGCGGAACACGGAGCCGCAGCTCAGCTGCCCAATTGGCTGCGTCGCTTTACGCTTTTCCACCAGCGCACGAATATCCGCCATCGTCGTGTCGGGTTGAGGTTCGAACAGCAGGGTCGCATCGATGAACCACTCGTCATCGCGCCGGCCGACCTCGCGATAAGCCACGGCGAAATCGGTCGGTTCTCTGCGATGCAGCTCACCCCGGCGGTCAATGGTGGTCACCTGCTCGACTCGCTCCCAAGTTTCGCCACCAAAAGCGCCGGCGTTCATTGCCAGGGCGCCACCCAAGCTGCCGGGTATGCCGGCAAAGAAGGCAGCCGGGCCCAACCCCAAACGCACACAAGTACGGGCGATAACGGTACAGGGCACCCCCGCATCGACCCTTAGACGGCGTTCGTCGAGGGGTTCCACCGTCTTCGCCATCGCCGCCACGTTGATGACAGCACCGCGAATGCCTCCGTCCCTCACTAGCAGGTTCGATCCCAAGCCAACAAACGTAATTGGCATGCGCGGGTCCAACTCGGCGAGAAAACCCTCCAGGTCGGCAAGTTCCGCCGGCTGAAAATACAGGTCCGCGGGCCCGCCCACCCGCCACGACGTGTGCTGGGCCATGGGCTCGTCGCGCAGTAACTTGCCTGACCCGGATGGTGTCCCGACGAGCGCATTCATGAGCGCAGTCCAACGGGACCGGCTACCGCCAGCCGGCTGGGCAGCGATTGAGCAATCGCTCCGATGCTGCCCGCACCGAGCGTCAAGACCACATCGTTGGCTTGAAGCACGCCTGCCAACGCTGCCGCCAGGTCGTCGACGTTGTCGACGAAGATCGGGTCGACGCTGCCGCGAGTGCGAACGGCGCGGGCCATAGAACGCCCATCGGCACCGCTCAACGGCGCTTCGCCGGCCGCATATACTTCGGTCAAGACGAGACTGTCGACGCCCGCCAATACGTTGGCAAAATCGTCCATCAACTCCCGCGTACGGCTATAACGATGCGGCTGAAAAACAACGACGAGGCGGCGATTCGGCCAGGCGTTGCGAGCCGCTTCAATCGTAGCGGCAATCTCCGTGGGATGATGGCCGTAATCGTCGACGAAGGTCACGGGTCCAGCAGGCGTGGTTACCGTTCCGAGTACTTCGAAGCGACGGTCTATGCCCTGGAAGCTCGCGAGGGCCGCGGCGATGTTTTCCCCCGCAATTCCCAGCTCAAACCCCACGGCAACCGCAGCCAGCGCATTACGAACGTTATGGATACCGGGTAGGTTCAGGGTCACTTCCAACTCCTGATGATCGGCGGTAACCACCCTGAAACTGTTTTGCAGCCCAGCGTGTTTGATTTCGATCGCGCGGACGTCGGCGCCGTTCTCGATACCGTAGGTGACGATCGGCCGGCCAAACCGCGGGGCAAGTTCCCGCAGCATCGGATCGTCGCTGCAAATCACCGCCAAGCCATAGAAGGGCAGGTTGTGAACAAATTCGACAAAACCCTGCCGTAAGCGATCGAAGTCTCCGCCGTAACTACCGAGATGATCGGCATCTATGTTCGTGACCACCGCCAACATCGGCTGTAAATGCAAAAACGAAGCATCGCTCTCATCGGCCTCGGCGACTAGGTAATCACCGCTCCCCAGCCGTGCGTTCGTGTCGGCACTCGCCAGCCGTCCGCCAATCACGAAAGTCGGATCCAATCCGCCTTCCGCTAATACGCTGGCAACTAGGCTGGTCGTCGTCGTCTTGCCATGGGTGCCCGCCACCGCGATGCCGTAACGAAACCGCATCAGTTCCGCGAGCATTTCCGCGCGCTGCACGACGGGAATCCGACGTTGGCGTGCCGCTTCCACCTCGGGGTTGTCGACCGCCACCGCACTGCTCACGACCACCACGTCGGCGGCGCCCAACTGAACGCCCTGATGCCCCATGAACACGTAAGCCCCCAAACGTTGCAACCGCGCCGTTACGGCATTGGGCTTGAGGTCCGAACCTTGGACTCGGTAACCGAGGTTGATCAATACCTCCGCGATACCGCCCATGCCAACGCCACCGATACCGACGAAATGGATGGTGCGAATACGGCGGAGCTCGTCCCTCATGGCCCCAACCCCGCACAGGCAGCGGCAACTCGCCTCGCGGCATCCGGATAGTCCAGAGCCCGACTCACGCGAGCCATCTCGACCAGCCGGTCGCCTTGGGAGAGTAGCCGGTGCAATGCTTCGCTGAGTGTTTTGGCGTCAAGCTCGGCCTCGACGAATAGGTGGGCTGCTCCGCGCCGCACGAAGTACTCCGCGTTCTTTAGCTGGTGGTCGTCGATGGCATAAGGATAAGGCACGAGAATCGAGCCCAGCCCGACGGCCGCCAACTCCGCTAGGGTCAGGGCACCGGCCCGACACACGGCCAAGTCCGCCCAGGCATAGGCAGCTGCCATGTCATCGATAAACTCGCTGACCTCCGCGTTTACGCCGACCGCTTGGTAAGCCTGGCGGACTTGCGGCGCTGGCCGACCCGCCTGATGCCAAACTTTCGGTCGCTGGGACTCGGGCAATAACGCTAATGCCTTTGGCACTATGTCGTTCAAGCTACGCGCTCCCTGGCTGCCCCCAAGGATCAGCAAATGCCGAGGCTGCCCCGCCGAGCGGCTGGCCAAGCGTTGCACAGGATCATCCAGGCCGCGCAATGCGGGGCGCACCGGATTGCCCACCTGAATGGCGCCTACGGAATCGGAAAAACTACCGGGAAAGGCTTCGAACACGACCGAAGCAATGCGCGCCAGCAAACGATTGGTCGTTCCCGCTACGGAATTTTGTTCGTGAATCAACAACGGCCGCCGAGTCAGCCAAGCGGCAACGCCACCGGGTCCGGACACGAAACCACCCATGCCCAGGACAGCGGCGGGCTTCACCCGCGCCAGAATCACCATGGCTTGCCAAAGGGCCCGTACCAGTCGCACTGGCGCCGCCAACCAGCTCGCCAATCCGCGACCGCGGATACCGGCAATGGAAACCCATTCAACGGCGATGCCCGCCGCAGGTACAATGCTCGCCTCGATACCGCGCCGGGTACCCATCCACACCACCGGCCTTCCCAAACGCCGCAGCTCATCGGCCACCGCCAACCCAGGGAACACGTGGCCGCCGGTGCCGCCGGCTAGAATCATCACCGCCCCGTTATCAGCCACGCCGGCGCCCCCTTGCCGGCCGTCGCCGGCCGCTGCGCTCCGCTATGACGAGTTCGTGGTGAATGCGCAATAACAACCCCAAGCAAGCCAGCGTAACGACGACACTCGTTCGGCCGTAACTAAGTAACGGTAGCGTGAGTCCCTTGGTGGGTAACAACCCGGCGTTAACACCGATATTGATGAACGCCTGCAGGCCCAGCCAAACACCGATCCCGGTGGCGAGGTTCGCTTGAAATGGCAGTTGCGCGGCGTTGGCGCGTTTCGCGGTTCGTAGCGCCCGCCAAACCAGCACCAAAAATGCCCCGACGACGCACAGCGCCCCGAGCAAGCCCAGCTCTTCGGTGAGTACCGCGAAAACAAAATCAGTGTGGGCTTCCGGCAAATAGAACAGTTTTTGTACGCTTGCGCCCAAGCCAACACCGAACCAGTCGCCGCGACCAATGGCGATCAGCGATTGCACCAACTGGAAGCCCGAGTCATAGGGATCGGCCCACGGATCGAGAAACCCGGTCAAACGCTTTAGCCGATAGGGCGCGGTGACGGCCAAGAGGGAAAGCCCCGCTCCCGCTAACACGGTGAGCGCCAGGAAATCTCGGATGCGCGCACCGCCAACGAACAACAATGCCAAGGCGGTACAGACGATCACGACCGCAGCACCAAAGTCAGGCTGCAGCAACAGCAATCCTGCAATGATCGTCACCGCCAGCATCGGCTTCGCCAAGCCCCAGAAACTCTGTGTCATGGCCTCCCGATGGCGCACGCTGTAGCTAGCGATGTAAATGATCAAACAAACTCTCGCCAGCTCCGATACCTGCACGGTGAACAAGCCCACTTTTAACCAGCGGGTGGCGCCGTTCACCGAGTGACCCACGTTCGGAACGAGAACGAGTACCAACAACAGCAACGCCAACAGCAACAGCATCCCGCTAAGTCGGAACCAAACCTGGGTGGGTATCAGCAAGGCAAGCAAACCACCACCAAGGCCGATTCCCACGGCACCCGCATGGCGGATTGCAAAAAACCAGGGCTGGCCAAGATCGCGATCAGCCAATGACATGGACGCCGACGTCACCAAAATCATGCCGAGGCCGATCAATACCGTAATCACGCCGGCCAGCAAGGCATCCAGCTGCCAGGCGCCGAGCTCGAGGTCCCAATTCGCCCGCGGGGCGCTCGCCGCGGCACTCATGACGACAACCTCGCCACGAGTGCGGCGAAACGCTCGCCACGTTCCATGTAGCTGGTAAACATGTCTAGGCTGGCGCTGGCAGGCGACAGCAGTACCGTGTCCCCGGGGCGCGCAGCGGCGGCGGCGGCGGCAACTGCCTCCTCAAGATCGCTAACCGATACGACGCGACAGGCCGGTTGCAGTGCCTTTCGCAGCAGCTCGCGGTCTTCGCCAAACACGAACGCGGCGGTGACATGCCGGGCGGCGGCCTCGGCCAGCATGCTGAGATCATTTGCCTTGGTTTGCCCGCCGGCAATCAAGATGATGGGTCCACTCAAACCCTCCAGCGCCGCTACCGTCGAACCCGGGTTGGTGGCTTTGGAGTCGTTGACGTAACTGACGCCCGCAATCTCACCTAGCCACTGGCACCGATGCGGCAAGCCCGAGAACCGTTCGAGCGCGGGCAACACGGCTATTGGGTCGATGCCCACGGCCTCCACTACCGCCAGCGCCGCCAATGCATTGTTCCAATTGTGGGCGCCGCGCAAGCGCAGCTTGGCCGCCGCCAGTAATCGTTGCTTCCCCCGCGCCAGGAAGGCGCCTTCGGTGTCGGTAAGGACACCGTAATCCGTGGCGCTGGGTGGAGGCGTCAGGCCAAAGCTGATCGTTTGCGGGTGGCTCGCGGCAAGTTCGCTCACGATTGCATCATCGCGATTAAACACCGCCAGCTCTGACCACTCCAACAGCCGACCCTTGAGGGCCGCATATTGGCGCAGGCTACCATGACGATCGAGATGATCCGGCGACACGTTCAATAGCGCGCCGACGCGAGGTCGCAGCGACCGGGTCGTCTCTAGTTGAAAACTCGAAAGCTCCAAGACGGCAAGCTCCATGGACTGTTGGCTAAGCAAATCCAATGCCGCGGGTCCTAAGTTGCCGCCGGCCAATGCCTTGGTTCCCGCGACCCGAGCCAATTCCGCCGTCAGCGCCGTCACGGTACTCTTACCGTTCGATCCCGTCACCGCGGCCACTGGACAGGTGGCGGCTCGGGCGAACAACTCGATGTCGCCGATGACCTCGATCCCTTTAGCCTTGGCGGCCACGACCAACGGGATGTCGATCGGTAAACCAGGCGACAGCACCAGCAAGTCCGCGCCGGCAAGTAATTCCGGGGCCAGCTCGCCGGTATTCACCTCCACGTCACCCCCCATGGCCGCCAGTTCATCCAGTCCGGGCGGCGCGCAGCGGCTATCTACCGCTCGTAGACGATGACCGCGGGCCAACAAATGACGAATCACGGAGACCCCGGTGACACCTAAGCCCGCCACCAAGGTTAATGGCGCTGGCTGCTGACCTAACGAGTTAGACACCGCCGCCATCACCGCAGCTTGAGGCTGGCAAGGCCCACGAGCACCAGGATCACGGTGATGATCCAGAAGCGCACGATGACCTTGGGCTCAGCCCACCCTTTGAGTTCAAAATGATGATGCAACGGCGCCATGCGAAAAATACGCCGGCCGGTCATCCTGTAAGAGACAACTTGGATAATGACTGAGACGGTTTCGACCACGAATACACCGCCCATAATCAACAGCACCAGTTCTTGTCTCACCACCACCGCCACCAGGCCAAGGGCCGCACCGAGCGCTAACGCGCCGATGTCACCCATAAAGACCTGCGCAGGGTAAGTGTTGAACCACAGGAATCCCAGGCCGGCGCCAGCCAGGGCCGCACAGAAAACCAACATTTCGCCAGCACCGCTGACGTAAGGAATACCGAGATAAGTTGAGAAATTGACGTTACCCGCGAGGTAAGCGAACAAACCCAGAGCGCCCCCGACGAGCACGGTCGGCATGATGGCCAGCCCGTCCAGGCCATCGGTAAGATTGACAGCATTCGACGTGCCGACGATGACGAAATAAGTCAGCACCACATAGAGTACCGCCGGCAGCGGCAACAATAAGTCCTTGAAATAGGGAATCAGGAGGGCATGCTCAACGCTCGGGTTCGTCGCAGTCATGTAAAGGAACACCGCCGCCGCCAACGCCGCGGCCGACTGCCAAAATAGTTTCGCCCGCACGCTCAAGCCGTCGCTATTGCCTAAGATAAGCTTGCGGTAATCGTCGACAAAGCCGATCGCACCGAACGCAAGCGTGACGAGTAGAACGACCCACACAAAGCGGTTTTCCAAGTCGGCCCACAGCAGCGTGCTGATGGCAATGGCGATCAACAGCAGCGCCCCGCCCATCGTTGGCGTCCCCGCTTTTAACAAATGCGTCTCCGGGCCATCGTCCCGAATCGACTCGCCAATCTGGCGCACGGCTAGACGCTGGATCATGTACGGGCCGACCACAAAGCAAATGGCCAGCGCTGTGAGCGCACTCAAGATGCCGCGCATGGTCAGATAACTGAACACGTTGAAGCCGGAGTAGAACTGGGTGAGGTAGGCGGCGAGTTTGATCAGCATCAGGCCACCCCCGCGCCGTTGACTAGCGCGTCGACTAAATGCTCCAACGCCATTGAACGCGAGGCCTTCACCAAAACCACTAGGTCAGGCCCGAGCAATGGTTCGAGATGCCGGAGCGCATCGGTCTGTTGTTCGAAGTGCACGGCGTTGCGACCGAAGGCGGTGCATGCATGGGCCGACAGTTCGCCGACACCTATCAGGCCGTCGAGCTGCTGGCCTGCGGCATGGGCACCGACTTGGCGGTGCAGCTCGACGCTGTCGGCGCCGAGTTCAGCCATATCGCCCAGCACCAGAACGCGGCGCCCCGGATAGCTCGCCAGCGTTTCAATAGCCGCCATCACGGAAGCCGGGTTGGCGTTGTAGCTGTCATCGATAATGAGGGCGCCGTTCCGTCCCTGGCGCTGCAGCAAACGTCCGGCGATGGGGACACCGGCCTCCAAGCCAGCGATGACATGTTCCAGACTCGCCCCAGCGGCGATGGCGGCAGCAGCCGCAGCGGCGGCGTTGAGCGCGTTGTGCGCACCCTGCAACGGCAAGGTAATCTCGGCCTCGCCCACACCCTCGATCAGCAGTCGAAAATGCTGTCCGGCGGAGGTAGGTCGCGTTTCATCCACTAGCCGGCAACCGGCCTTTGGACTGCGCCCAAATTCGATCACCTGCCGGCCTTCGGCCAGCTCTCGCCAAAGGGCGGCAAATTGGTCGTCGGCGTTGATGATGGCCATCCCGGAATCCGGCAGTCCCGCAAACAGCTCGCCTTTGGCCCGAGCCACCCCGGCGAGTGACCCGAAACCCTCCAAATGGGCGGGGCCGGCGTTTGTGATCACTCCCACGCTCGGCGCGGCGATTTCCGTCAAGTAAGCGATCTCGCCCGGATGGTTGGCGCCCATTTCCAATACGAGGCTGCGATGCTCAGCCGTTAGATCCAACAACGTTAGCGGCAGACCAATGTCGTTGTTGAAATTCCCGCGGGTCGCATGGACCGGCCCGAGCCCGGCGAGTATCGCTGCCACCAACCCCTTGGTGGTCGTCTTGCCGTTGCTGCCCGTCACCGCCACCGTCACGACGCTGGCCGGGTCGAAGCTCCTGCGCCACGCCCGTGCTAACCGTCCCAGTGCGCGCCGCGTGTCCACTACCTTCACCTGATTCAACGCGACACCTGCCGGTGTTTCTACGAGCGCGCCGGCCGCGCCCTTTTCGGCGGCATCTTCTAGGAACCGATGGCCATCGAAATGCGGGCCCTTTAGCGCGACGAACAGCGCACCCTCAGACAGCGTCCTCGTATCCGTGCTCACCCGCGTAAACGCGCGGTTGCTGCCCACGAGCTCACCGCCCACCGCTGCCGCCACGTTGTCTAGTGTGCGGGCCATCAACGCCTTGCCTCCAACGCGGCTGCAACTCGTTGCTGATCCGAGAATTGCAGGGCGACACCGGCGCGCATTTGTGCCACTTCGTGACCCTTACCGGCGACGAGCACCACATCATCCGCGCCGGCATGGGCGATCGCCCAATCGATCGCGGCACCGCGATCATGTTCGACGAGGACCTCGCAGTGCGAACCGATACCGGCTCGAATGGCAGTGATGATTGCGGCCGGGTTCTCGCCACGCGGGTTGTCGTCGGTCAGAATAATCCGATCGGCCCATCTGGCGGCAACCTCTCCCATCGGTGCGCGCTTACCCCGATCGCGATCGCCGCCGCAGCCGAAGACGACCGTCAATTGTCCGGCGGCAAACGCCTTGACGCTTTTCAGTGCTCGCTCCAGCGCGGCGGGCGTGTGCGCAAAATCCACGACCACCGTGGGCGTCGTGTCATCGCCGAACACCTCCATTCGTCCCGGCGGCGGCGAGCACTGCTCCAGCGCAGCAACCGCGTCGCCCCGTGCAACGCCGAGTGCTTCCAAGACGCCCAAGCTCAACACGAGATTTTCCGCATTGAAATCGCCAAGCAGTCGCGACGAGAGGATGAGACTGGGTTGGCCTTCCCCATCGATCCTGAGGCGAATCAGATGACCTGGGAGACGTTGCGCCGCCAAGCGGGCATTGCTTTGCCCACGACTGCTCGTCGTCGTCACGCGAATCCCGTTCGCCGCGGTACGAGCAGCCAGCTCGGCGCCGAAACCGTCGTCAATATTGATCACTGCGTGGCGCAGGCCGTCCATCGCAAACAACCGCGCCTTGCTATCTGCATAGGCAGCCATATCGGCGTGGTAATCGAGGTGATCCCGACTGAGGTTCGTAAACACGGCGATATCGAAGGGCACGTTCGCAACCCGGTGCTGGTCCAGGGCATGCGACGAAACCTCCATGACGGCGGGAGCTGAGGACGCGGTGATTGCCGCCAAGCGGCGGTGTACGGTGATGCAATCCGGCGTAGTCAGGGCCTGCGAATCGAGTTGCGGCAGCGCGCCCCAACCCAAAGTGCCGATGTATCCACACCGGCCGCGCAGTCTGCGCAGCGCCTCGCCCACCAGCCAAGCCACGCTCGTCTTGCCATTCGTGCCGGTGATACCCACGATCGGCGCAGCCACCTCATGCGTCCGGAAATAACGACTGGCGATGGTGCCCATATGCTTCGATAGACCGGCAATAGGTACAGTGGGCACGGCGGTAAGCGGCGCCACGCTGCGCCGCGGATCCGCTTCGTACACCACCGCCGCCGCACCGCGTTGCAAGGCTTCATGTAAATGATCAAGACCATGGCCCGTCAACCCGCCAAGCGCGAAGAACACGGCACCGGGCTCGAGTTCCCGGCTGTCGCTGGCGATGTCGTCGACTGCAAACTCGGCCAGATCTTGACGTTCGTCGGGTAGTAGGTCACCCAACAACTTACCGAGAGTCAGCTTGCGGGAAGCCGGAGCCGGCATCATTGCTGATTCCCCAAGCGCGCCAGCACCGATCCGGGCTGGCGCTCGATGGCATCCGGGGCGACCGCCATGAGCCGCAAACCCGCGCTCATGATGTTGGCGAACACCGGTGCCGCCACATCGCCGCCGTAATAATCGCCGCCCCGAGGTTCATCGATCACCACGACCGCGGCTAGCCGTGGCGCACTGGCCGGCGCCAGGCCCGCGAATACGGCCAGGTAACGATCCTCCGAATAGCCGCCTACCGTGTACTTCCAGGCGGTGCCGGTCTTGCCGGCAACGCGGAACCCCGGCACAGCCGCCCGCTGGCCGGTACCCTCCGGCGAGACGACCTGTTCCAGCATCGTCAGCAGTCGCTCCGCGGTGGCCGCCGAAATCGTTTGCTGACCGGCCACGGGTTCAGTCAGCGCGACCATCGATACCGGCCTGCGTCGACCGACAGCGCCGATGGTGGCGTATGCCTGCGCAAGCTGCAGCGCGGTAACCGACAAACCGTAACCATAGGCGAGAGTGGCTTGACCGATCGGCCGCCAGTGTTGCGGATCGTTGAGCAGGCCCGCCGATTCGCCGGGGAAGCCGCTGCCGGTGAGCTGGCCGATGCCGAGTTTCGATAAGACACCCCAAAGTTCCTGGGCTTCGAGTTCCAGCGCTATCTTCGATGCGCCCACGTTGCTCGACTTCGCCAACACCGTCGTCACGTCAATGCGGCCGAAATTGCGACTATCCTCGATGGGCTTACTACCCACCTGAATGAAGCCGGGAGAGGTGTCGATGATCGAATCGGGCCGGTAGGCGCCCAGCTCCAACGCCGCCCCTAGGACAAACGGCTTGAAGCTCGACCCCGGTTCGAAAATGTCGGTGACCGCTCGGTTGCGGTAGCGCGCCACATCCAGCTGTTTACGGTCATTGGGGTTATAGGCTGGCTGATTCACCATGGCCAGCACCTCGCCGCTATGGACGTCTAATACCACCGCCGAACCGGCGCGGGCGTGGTGGGCCAAAATAGCCGCTTTCAGCTCACGGTAAGCCAAATATTGCATGCGCAAATCGATGCTGGTTGCGAGGTCTTTGCCCGGGCGGGAAGGCTTGATGCGGGCCACGTCTTCAATGGTGCGGCCGAGGCGATCCTGCATGATGCGCTTGGCACCGGGCTCGCCCTTTAGCCAATAGTCATAGGCTAATTCCAGGCCCTCCTGGCCAACGTCATCGATGTTCGTAAAGCCGACGATGTGGCCAGCCACCTCCCCGGCCGGGTAGTAACGGCGATACTCGCGGAGGCTCGCGACGCCGGGTACGCCGAGTGCGAGTACGCGCGCTGCTTGATCCGGCCGAAGATGGCGTTTGAGGTACACGAACTCGCGTTCCGGATTGCTGGTGATGCGCCGCGCCACCCACGCTTCATCCAGTTCTAATGCGCGCGCCAATTCGCCCAAGCGGTCCATGGCCGGGCGAAATACCTGTGGATTAACCGAGATGCTGTCCACCGGAGTGCTGACAGCCAACTGCTCGCCGAACCGGTCGGTGATGCTGCCGCGGTGCGCGGAGATGGGTACCGTCCGCAGGATCCGGTCGTCACCCTCGGCCGCCAGAAAATCGCGGTCGACGAGCTGTAAATAGAGTAG
>JAHEKG010000223.1 GCA_024638475.1 Rhodospirillales bacterium
GCCGAAGCCACGGAGGTCATCGTCCCCGTCGCGGCCGCGGAGCGTGTTGTCTCCAGCGTCACCCCAGATTAGGTCGTCGAACTCCGATCCCGTCACGTTCTCGATGCCGCCGAAGGTCTCTAGCCCGCCGAAACCGTTGAGCCCGGTGCCGGAAGACAGGTTGATGGTGACGCCCGCGGGCGCGAAATTGAACTCCATGGTGTCGTTGCCGAGACCGCCATCCACCAAATTGTTGCCGCCGAAGCCGCGGAGCGAATCGTCGCCGCCCCGGCCCCTCAGTGTGTTATCCCCACCATTGCCCCACAGCACGTCGTTGAACTCGGAACCGGTTAGGTTCTCGATATTTCCGAAAGTCTCGACACCACCATAGCCGTTGAGTCCCGTGCCGGACGACAGGTTCATGGCGACGCCGCTCGGGGCGAAGGTGAACTCCATGGTGTCGGAGCCGGCGCCGCCGTCGATGAGGTTGTTCCCGCCGAAGCCGCGCAGGTCGTCGTCACCGGCAAGGCCGCGTAGGACGTTGTCGGCGCCATCGCCCCAGATCAGGTCGTCGAAGGCAGAACCTGTGACGTTCTCGATATTGCCGAAACTTTCCGTCCCACCATAGCCGTTGAGACCGGTGCCCGACGACAGGTTGATCGTCGCCCCGCCCGGTGCCGACGAGAAGTCCATGGTGTCCACGCCCGCACTGCCGTCGATGACGTTGCTGCCTTCCATACCGCGCAGGATATCGTTGCCCGCGAGGCCAAGCAGGATGTCGTCGCTCGCGCTCCCCTCCAAAATGTCGTCGCCGCCCGTTCCCCAAAATGTACCGCCGGGAAGTGAGCCCGAAACACCCAGAAAATCGGATGTTTCCAGGCTGGTGGCCGTGACGTTCTCAAGGGTCAAGACCTGGCCGGTGTTGTTGTTGGTGACCAGCGTGTCGGACCCGACTTGGACGATGGTCAGGTCAGAAAAGGAAAGGCCTTGTCCGGTGTAATCCAGCACGTCGCCGGAGCCGCTACCGGCGGTAAAATCGGTGATGGTGTCGAAATCGGTACTGGAGTACATCACGAAACGGTCGTTCCCCGACCCGCCGGTCAGAGTGTCGCCGCCGGACCCACCTTCGAGGACATCGTCACCGCCGCCGCCGTTGACGGTATCGTCACCGCCGCGCCCGAGGAAGGTTTCGGCGGCGTTGGTCCCAGTGATGGCGTTCGAGGCATTGTTGGCGCGTACCGTTAGGTCCTCGACCTCTTCGATCAGGGACAGGTTCGGGGCACTGCCGGGCATTTCGTAATAGAATTCTGCGCCCGTGTCCGGCGAACCATAGATCGCCTGGGCTCCAGCGATGTCGTCCGCCTGCAGGCCGTTCAGAGAGGTGTTGATGAACGGCCGCATGATGGCGGTCTCGGTGCTCTCATGGTCGAGGCCGATGGCATGGCCGATTTCGTGCAGGGCGACTAGGAAGAAATTATGCGGCGACCAGAAACCTTGTTCCGCAGCATCGAAAATGATATCGCCGGCCACCGCATGGTTGGTCGGGAAGTAGCCCACCGCAAGGGTGCCTCCGTCGGCCCAGGGGGTACCGCTGATGCGAATGTCGCCGACCCAGTCGGCGCCGATGGTCCCCCCGCCGTCGGCGACCTGGATGAACTTGATGTTGGCCGCCGACTCCCACGCATCGAAGGCGGCATAAAGCTCGTTGATGAAGCCGGCGTAGAGGAAATCGCCGAGGTAGTCCGCCGTATCCGGCTCGTTCATCCACGATGCATACGGCGTGCCCGTGGCGGGCAGGCTCCAAGTCACGACGGGCGGTGCGCCCGAAGGGGCGAAGCCGCTTGGGTCCCAATCGTATGGCGAGGCCTGGTACTCCGCGAACTGGGGCTGACCGAGTTCGTCATTGTCGGGGGTGTTTTCGGCGGGCGCGCGGCGCGTCTCGAATTCACCAAATAGATCGTCATCCCGAGCCACGCCCGTCCACGCCGGACCGGCATCGAAGGACCCGGTTTCCGCGGTTAACCCGGTGCCCAGCGAAAGCGCGAGCGGTGGCAGTGCTTCGGTGCCATCCGCCGTCATCTCCTCCAGGCTGCGGGCAGGGCGGACACCGGCGCTGGGGGAGGCCACGGCAACCGGCGCTGTGATCGCCGCTACTTCGGCGAGGAGGACCGCGATGGGTGGTGCGGCGGACTCGGTGGCGGCGTCGGCCGACGGCGGGGCTCCGGCGGGCTCTTCTTTCGCCTCTCCCTCCGGCTGGGCGGTGGCCGGCTCGGCAATAGGGTTGATTTCAGCCGAAAGTGCCGCCTCTTGGCTATCCGCTGCCGGGGTGGCTTGGATCACGAGAGGGGGGTTCTGTGGCGTGGATCCGGAGCCTGTCAGGGCCGTCGAAACCAGCAAACCATCGACGGCATTGGAGACCAGTGCTCTTAACTCGGTACTCAAAGACATGTTCAAACTCCGGACCAAGCAGTGCAGGGTCGCGTTCGGTTGCGGTGACCCTGTCCTCACCTCACCCCGTGGAGGCGGAAACGCACCGGATTCGGGGCACTTCCCTCGCCTGATCTTCGAGCCAATAAGTTGAAAATATGATAATGGAAAAAGCCGATAACGAGCCTGGAATGAGGCACACTATCTAGCTGAATTTAATACAATTTATGGGCAAATCCTCCGGGTCTTGCAGATCCGGGCGCCGAGCCCGCGCGAATGCCTTGTATGCGCCTCACCCGATAGCCTGTTACCTTCTTCCGGCTGGTTAACCAAGGGCCTTCCGCCGTGCCTCCCGACCCAACCTCCACCGCTCCCAGGTCCACCGAAGAACGGCATTTCGCGTTCGGTGAAAACTGGGCGCGTTATGCCGCATTGATCGGCCCGGAAACGATCAAAGACGCTGAATCGGCGCTGTGCCGCCTTGTCGGACAGCAGTCGCTCGAGGGGTTGAGTTTCCTTGATGTGGGCAGCGGTTCCGGCCTTCACTCCCTGGCCGCCCTGAGACTGGGCTGTCGCCGCGTGCTTGCCATCGATATCGATGGCATGTCGGTGGAGACGACCCGCAAGATCCTCACCTTACAGTTCGCGGGCGATCGATGGGAGTGCCGTCAGGAAAGCGTTTTCGACCTCGACCCCGGGCACGATGGTGTGTTCGATATCGTCTACGCCTGGGGCGTGCTGCACCATACTGGAGCTATGTTTGAGGCCATCGCCAAGGCATTGGGTTGCGTCGCGCCGGGCGGGCTAGCGGTCTTGGCGCTTTACCGCAAGACCCGGCTATGCGGCTTTTGGCGGTGGGAGAAGCGATGGTATTCGCGGGCCCCCGGTTGGGCCCAAGCCGCGGCGCGGGGCCTCTATATAGGCCTGCACGGGACCAGTATGGTGCTGCGTGGAAGGTCGGTGCGCCGTCATATCGCCGACTATCCCAAGGCCAACCGCGGCATGGACTATTTTCGCGACGTTCACGACTGGCTGGGGGGCCATCCTTACGAAAGTTTGACACCTGAAGAGCTTGAAGCGTTCATGGCCGATCGGGGGTTTCGCCGCGTCCGCGCCTTCGTCCGTCCGGGTGGTCTCGGGCTATTAGGCTCGGGAAACGACGAATACGCCTTTGAGCGGGTCGTGGACTCGACCGCGCCGCCAGGGTAGGGCCCAACCGCGTAAGCCGTGGTTTGACAAGGGGCCAGCAGTTGAGGCGTTGCCGGGATCACTGGTTGCAGGCGACGGGAATGATGATTTGCATAAATGATGAAAATGGGGGAAGAAAACACGACCGTCGCGACGACCATGCTGGAACGAACAAGGCGGTGGTGGGGGAGAGGCGTATTGCCGAAGGCGGAATCCTTCTATTCCAAGGAACACGAAATCCTGGCGGAGGCGTTTCTCGGTCAGGGTTACGTCATTCGCGAAGTCGCGGACCGGGACGCTCTCGACGCCTGCCGCGCCGCGATTGTCGAGCTGCTTGCAGAAGCGCTAGGTGAGGACCTTCCCGACGATCCCGCGGCCTTTCTCAACCAGGTCCATGAACGGATCCCGGTGACTGAACTGAATGAGATCCGCCTTGCCATCTATCGCGGCATGAACGCTCTTCCATGGTTGCGCCCCACCTACTTCTCCTTGGGCCGGCCATTATTGGAGGCCCTGGTCGGCAACGAACTGGCAATGCAGAACCGCGTGAACCTGTCGATCCAGATGCCCAACGACAGGAGTTCGCTGCTCGACATCCATGCCGACGTATTCAGTGGTGAGACACCCTACCAGGTCGTTCAGTGGGTGCCCCTGGTGGACGTATCGGCGACCAAATCGATGTTCTTCCTGCCGCAAGAAGAATCTCGCGCGGTTGTCGAGAACATGAGCGATTTCGGACCGGGCGGGATGTCGGCCCTGTTCGATGCCGTCAAGGACGATCTGGTATGGCTTGATGTCTCTTATGGATCGGTGGTGATCTTTTCGCCCAATTGCCTGCACGGCAACGTTGTCAATGTCGAGGCGGAGACCCGGTGGTCGCTGAATTGCCGGTTTACGGGGCTGTTCACACCCTATGATAGCGCGGAAAAGTCCCTCGGCTCATTCTATCTGCCCATCACGCCGCGGCCCGTTACGCGGGTGGGGATGGTCTATCACCCACCCAAGGGATTCGAAGAATAGATCTCATGGCGGAACGACTAGGGTATCGCGGCTATGTGACTTCCCGCGGGTTCGGCGGATATGCCATCCCGGTTCCGGTTCAATCCTTGGTCCTCAGGGACTATTGCCGGCGCCTCGGGCTAACGTATGTGCTGCCGGTGAACGAAAACATTTTCCCCCATTCCTATCTCGTGCTTGAAGGCCTGATCCGGGATCTTAGCGGATATGAGGGCGTGCTGATGTGCAGCATGCATATGCTGCCCAAACGGCTGGAGCGGCGGCAGGCTGTCTGCGAATCGATCATCGGTCAGGGCGCCCAGTTGCACCTGGTTCTGGAAGAGCAGGTCATCCGGGACGACCGCGACATTGCGGCCCTGGAGGAGTTGCTTGCCTTCTATCACCTGGCGGAGGAAGCGCGCCCGCAAGCCCTCCTCGACGCGGGACTGCCCGGGGAGCCGGCCGGTGAATAGGATGCATTTCGTGGTGACCGGTGCGGGCGGGTTCATTGGCGGGCGGGTGGCGCAGCACCTCTTCGCGGCCGGGCACACGGTCACCGCTTGCTACCGCAGGAATTTGGGAGATGCCCTCCGCCAGGCCGCAGGCATCGCCCTGGTGCGGGGAGACCTGGCGGACGGGATCGCACTCCCGGACCGGTTCGACGTGTTGGTCCATTGCGCCGCCGATATTCCGGGTCTTTGCCCTGATCAGGACAGCCTCGTCCGCAGCAATGTGATGGGCGCGAGGACGGTCTTCCGAGCGGCACGGGACGCGGGGGCGCGGGTGATCGTCAATCTTTCCTCCATGTCGGCTTACGGCACCATTTCAGTGCCGGTGATCTCCGAGGACGAACCACCGGATGAGCCTGACGCCTACGGGCAATCCAAGCTGGTTGCCGAGCGCGACCTTGAAGGCCTGTGCGAGGCGTCAACCGATCTTTCGGGGTTGTCGATCCGCCTGCCCGGGGTGGTCGGCCGCGGATCGCACCACAATTTTCTCTCCAGCGTTATGACCAGAATCAATGAAGGCGCACCGGTCAGCGCCAACAATCCGGAAGCGC
>JAHEKG010000224.1:0-3082 GCA_024638475.1 Rhodospirillales bacterium
TACATGCTCCACAGGACATCGCGCCCGTCCCGGCCAATGTAGACATACTTGGCCTTCTCGGAGAACACCAACGCATCGGCGGGCAAGTGGGTCTTGAGAAACCGTCGATGGGTTTGCGCTGCCACGATGGGCAGCTTCAGGGCCTTCGGCGGTACCCGCAGGTCCATCCAGGGGGACATTTCGGCAACCTCCAGGTCGTCGGCGCCGTTAAACAAGAGTTGAGCGACGATTTGCTGCACCCAGGTCGTGCCCGACTTGGCGTAGGTGCCAATCACAATATCGTCATCCCGAAACTCGAAATCGTTCCAGATTGTCGAGTCGAAATGATGGTTGTGGAGTTCGCGGATTTTCCGCGGCAGTGGCGCGTTCAATTGCGGTCTCCCGTAGTGGAAACCAGGAGCTACCTGGCCTGAATGGTTTCACAACCCATCCTAGCAAGTCGCCCCATGGCCGGTCATGGGGGCGAGGCGGCCCCTGTCGCTGTTTTGACCCACCGGGACGTTGATTTTTAAACGGATTTGCCCACAACCCGTTCAATCAAGACGTAATTACCTCTGGCGGCGATTCACAGATTGTTGCTTTGACACCACGATTGGTCGCCAGAACCCCGAAATCACCACGCCTAAACAGTTGATTCAACTATTTGAATCCCCTATTGTAGACCCAGCGCCACGCTCCGGCTGGCGAGACAAACCGAGATATTCCAGCGCGGAATAACATACTTAAATCAAGCGCCAACCATCTCGACCGTAACAATTTAATGCGACACGGGGGATTTACCATCATGCGTAGCATACGACGAGCCATTTCATTCACGGTGGCGAGTGCCATTGCGTTGACCGCGTATATCGTGCCAATCACCGCCGGCGCGCAACAGATCGAAGAGGTCGTCGTGACCGCTCGAAAGCGCGAAGAAGCCTTGACTGATATCCCGGTCGCGATCAGCGCCTTTAGTGCCGAACAGCTGGACCGGGGCGGCTTCACGGGGTTGCAGGATCTGTCATTCCAGACCCCGGGTTTGCAGTATCACAGCCAAGGCGGCCAGATTCCCGGCCGCTTCAACACGTCGGTGCGTTTCAGGGGAATGGACACGAACCAGTCGGCGGCCTCTCAGCAGCTCGGTACGGTTTTCCTCGACGGCGTTTACATGTCCCACGGCGTGCAGGGCATCGACTTCACCAACATCGAGCGTGTCGAGGTCATCAAGGGTCCCCAGTCTGCGACATTTGGTCGATCAACGTTTGCCGGCGCCGTCAACTACATCACCAAGACGCCGGGCGACGAATACGCCGGCACGGTGATTGCCGATTTTTCTGACTACGGCGGTCGTGACGTGTCGATCGCACACGAGGGCCCAATCACCGATACCCTGTCCTATCGTGCGTCCCTTCGCTCATACGGCACCGATGGCCAATACATCTCGAATGCCGACGGCGGTGCATTGGGCGAGGAGAGCACCGACACCTTCATGGGCACGCTGTACTGGACACCCACCGACAACCTGTCGTTCAAACTCCGCTACATGTGGTCTCGCGACGACGACGGCCCGGCGGCGGGCATGTTGCTCGGAACGCCAATTTCGGCGCGCGGCTCGGGTGCAGCAAACGCCGGCCCGAACTGCTTCTCCCAAGGGATCACCAGTCCCGCGAATGTTCCAGCGGACTACTTCTGCGGCCCGCTGCCGAAAGTCGATGTGGACAGCTTCATCGCGCCGAACACAGCGATTCCGGCGGGTGTCTCTTCTGTATTTAACCAGAGCAATGTGACCGACACCCGGACCGGTATCACCCGGCCGAACGCACCCGGTTCCCCCTTCGTCGATTACATGGGGCTGATTCGTAACCAGCGCAGAGCTGCACTTTTCATCGACTATGATTTCTCCAGCGGGCCCCTTCAAGGGGCAGCGATCCGATCGACGACAGCGTTCAACAACGTCGAGTCCAACTGGGTTCGCGACTTCGACCTGACGTCGGCGAATAACTTCATCTCCCAGGATCCGGCACAGTTCGATGACTTCACCCAGGAAATCGTGCTCGAGTCAGACGGTGAGAAGCGCTTCCGCTGGTCGGTCGGCGTTAGCTACTTCGAGGCCGAAACCACTACCGTCGGTAACGGCGGTGTGTCGTTCTGGGACGTGGACGGCGGCGTCGGTAACGATCCGACGTACAGCGGGCTGAACCTCGGCCCCGGTCCCCACGTTAACAAGGCGGCGGTGGAGCCTGTCGAAAAGAACGAAACCCTGGGTTTCTTCGGCTCATTAGCCTTCGACTTCACGGAAGACCTGACACTCGATGTCGAGTTGCGTAGGCAGAAAGACGACATCAGCCAGTTTCCCTTCGACGGCAGCGGCGTGAGACAGGAAGACAGTTTCGATTCAACCCTGCCGCGTGTCACGTTGTCCTACGACGTCATGGATCGTGGCGCGGTGTGGGCGACCTATTCCGAAGGCAACATCCCCGGTTTCATCAATTCAGACTTCGCGAGCTTGGGGGCATCGGATCAGGCTCAGGTGCTGGCCCAGGTACCGGGCATCGGCCTTTTCAACGAGGAAGAGACACTCGAGAACTTCGAGATCGGCTTCAAGCAGGCCTTCGAGAACTGGTACTTCTCCCTGGTTTGGTACACCATGGACTGGGCGGACCTGAAGACCCGTGCGCCTATACAACTTACCGACCAGTTTGGCGCGGTACGCGTGCTGAACCTGCAGTTTAATGCTGGCTCCGCAGAGCTCGATGGCATCGAACTCGAGGGCGGGTTTAGCATTGGCGAAAACTTCAGCGGCACCTTCTCGGTGAACAATGCCAATGGTAAGTACAAACAACTGCAGTGCGGCTTCTCACCCTTCAAGGATCCCATCACCCCCGGCGACAGCTTCGGTCCGCGCGACTGCTCCGGCTCCGCGCCGGCGCGTTATCCTGAGTGGAGCGGCTCGCTGTCCGGCACCTACACGAACACATTGCCAGGTGGTAACTGGGACTACTTCGTGCGCTTCGACGGTGAGTACTTCGGCGAAGCGTTTTCCGAGGAAGCCAACTTTTCGACCCACGGCGATTTCTGGCGCTTCAACCTGCGCGGGGGATTC
>JAHEKG010000224.1:3092-5635 GCA_024638475.1 Rhodospirillales bacterium
GAAGGATAACCTGCGGCTCGAGGGCTACGTGAGGAACCTGTTCGACGATGACAACTACATGGCCGCCGCCGGCTGGTCCGACTTCTCGGCGCCCTTCTTCATCGGCTTCCTGTTCAGCCAGGGTGTTGCCGTGACGCCGGCGCAGAAGCGCACCATCGGTTTCAAGGCCGTATATTCGTTCTAATCTGACCCTACCGATGTTCTTGAGGAGGCCGGGCATTCGCCCGGCCTTTTCTTTTCAGCGTTAAGTAGCGAGTCATGCTATCCCCATGTTGGGTGATTTCTGGGTGGCCAAGGCGTATCGTCGCGAATCCGTGGCAGTATTTCTTGAGCTACCTTATTCGGATGTTGGTTGAATGAAGCGCGTTGTTCTAGACCGTTATCCCGATGGTTCGCCGGTTCGCAGTGACTTTCGAGTCGAGGAGGTTGACGTCCCGCCCGTGGGTGACGGTGAGTTCCTGGTGCGGACGCTGTTTCTCGGCATCGAGCCGCGCCAACGGCCCATGCTGAATCCGACCACCGACGACAATCGACCGATGCGCCCTTATGGTGCGCCCTGCGGTCCCGGGCGGGTCATTCCCGGGTCCGCGCTGGGCGAAGTGGTCGAGAGCCGCCACCCGGGCTACCAATCCGGGGATCTGGTGGAGGGCTTCTGGGGTTGGTGCGAATACGAGGCGAGCGATGGTTCGCCCCATCCAACCAATAACCCCGCCGGGATTCAGGTGCGGGACCGCAGTCTTGGCGATCCCCAGCATCATCTAGGACTATTGGGGTTGCCGGGCATTACCGCTTACCTGGCCGTCGAAAGCGAGGGACGGGTCTCGGCCGGCGATACGGTGGTGGTCACGACGGCAGCGGGGATGGTGGGTTCCATCGCGGCGCAGTTGTGCCAGTTGGCCGGCGCCAAAGTGGTCGGTGTGACGAGTACCGCCGAGAAATGTCGTTACCTGCTGGACGAACTCAATTTGGATGGGGCCATCGGTTATCGCGCCGCCGAAGATCTCGGCGAGGCAGTGAGTGCCGCCTGCCCGGACGGAATCGATTACTTCTTCGATAATTGTGGCGGCGAAATCTCGGCGGCGATCGTTCCTCACTTGAACGAGCGTGGCCGATATACGGGTTGCGGTTTCGTGGCCAACTACAACGAGCTCAAATGGGGTCAGTCTGACCATTTTCGCGGTATGTTTTCCGTGCATGAGCATGTTGCCGAATACCCCAGGGCCCGGCGGGCGTTAGCAGAGCTATTCGACAGTGGTGAACTGAGTTATCGAATGACGATCTTCGAGGGCATCGAACGGGCCCCCCGAGCGCTCATTGATCTGCTCGCGGGCAAAAATATTGGCAAGTACCTGGTACGTGTCAGCCCGTAGCCGGAAAAGCGTGGAGCGTCCCGTTAGAGTTCGCGTCGATGGCATCGAGAATCCGTAGCCTTGGAGACGACGCGGCGTAGGCACGTTTTCACGACGACCCTCGCTGGGGTTTTCCTGATCGTCGTGGACACGACAGCCGCATTTATCGCGGTACCGAGTATCGCTGCGGAATTCGGTGTGGCTCTGCCGGTCGCTCAGTTTGTCGTCGTCGGTTATTTACTCGTCATCACGGTGTGCCTAGTGCCCTTCGGCCGCATGAGTGACGTGTTCGGGCGCAAGCCCATGTACCTCGGCGGCTGGGCGCTGACGTCGCTGGGTGCCATGGCCGTGGCATTTTCGCCCACGGTGGCCCTATTGGTGGTGGGCCGTTTCGCCATGGGCCTGGGTGCCGCCCTCGTGCAAGCTACCTCCATGCCCATCGTTGTCGAGGCCTTCGGCGCACCGGAACGCGGCAGAGTGTTGGGCGTGCAGATGGGCGTGGTGGGCGTCGGTACGGTGCTGGGGCCGGTATTCGGGGGCGTCGTCATTGGCGCCTTCGGTTGGCGCGCCATTTACTTGATCGTCGGTGCAACGAGCATTCTGTTGGGACTGGTCGCTTTGCGGGTCATGGAGCGCCGCGGACAAAGCGCGCGCGTGTCGCTCGCGGCGATGGACCCGCAGGGGATGCTCCTACTGGTCGGATTTCTTCTGCTATTCTTGGGCACCGCGACCGCAATACCGAATTTGGGTCTCGATTCGCCCTGGGTCGGCGCCGGGTTCGCCGCTGCCATCTTGATGGTGTTGCTGTTCATCGGTCACGAGCGCCGCCTCCATGCGCCGATGTTGGACCTGCGTTTATTCTGCGGTTCGACGGTAAGCTTCGGTCTAGCCTCCGGCGTGGCCGTGTTCATGGCGACAGCCTCGGTGTATTTCCTCGTTCCGTTTTACGCCCAAACCGTGCTGGGGCTTTCACCGGCCCAAGTGGGCATCATGCTGGTACCCGGCGGCATGGTGACGGCGATTGTCGCGCCGATGATGGGCTACGCGGCGGATCGTTTCGGGCATAGAAGGGTTTCTTTGCTTGGGCAGGTGATCTTGGCGGCGGGCACGGCGGGGATTGCGGCCGTCCACGCGGGGCAATCCGTGGCCTTGTTGACGATGTTGCTGATGACCGTATCGCTCGGCCTCGCTACT
>JAHEKG010000225.1 GCA_024638475.1 Rhodospirillales bacterium
GGCCGCGCTCCAACATCCCTTCCAGGCTCGAAACAATGTCCATTATCGCCGCCAAAACGTTGGGGTAATCAGCACTAGCAGAGTGAAGATCTCAAGCCGGCCCAGCAACATGGCGACGACAGCTAACCACTTCGCCGGGTCAACGACCGTACCGAACCCGCTGGCCACTTCGCCGAGCCCCGGACCGAGGTTGTTCATCGATGCGGCGACGGCCGCAAAGGCGCTGACTTGATCGAGTCCCAAAGCCATTAATATCACCAGCATGACTCCGAACAAAACAATATACAGCGAGAAGAACCCCCACACGGCGTCGACGACCTGGTAGTGGACCGCCTTAGGGCCGAGCTTCACAGGGATCGCAGCGCTGGGATGAATGAGGCGACGTACCTCTCGCACGCCCTGTTTGTAAACCATCAACCAGCGAATGACTTTCATGCCTCCGGCCGTCGAGCCGGCACAACCACCGACAAAACTCGAAAACAGCAGCAACACCGGCAGCGCTCCGGGCCAGGCCGAAAAATTGTCGGTGGTGAACCCGGTTGTGGTTGCGATAGACACGACCTGAAAAAGGCCTTTCGTTAGCGTGTCGCTCAAGCTTACGTAATAGCCCGTGCCATACAGATATATCAACACGACCAACGTCAATCCGGCCATGCCCCCAGCGTAGGCTTTGAACTCCGAATCCAATAGGTAGTTTTTGACACTGCGCGCACGCCAGCTCATGAAATGAAGCGCGAAGTTGACCCCGGAAATGAACATGAACAGCACAGCAATCATTTCGATGAGTGGGCTTTGAAAGTGGCCCATGCTGGCATCGTGGGTGGAGAATCCACCAATTGCCACGGTGCTGAAACTGTGGCAAATGGCATCGAAGACCGTCATACCGGCGAGCCAGTAGGCGAACCCGCACGCAACGGTAATGGCCAAATAGATGTACCACAAGGCCTTCGCCGTTTCCGTAATTCGGGGAGTGAGTTTGGCATCCTTTACCGGACCGGGCGTTTCGGCCCTGTACAGTTGCATCCCGCCCACCCCCAACATCGGCAGTACCGCGACCGCGAGCACGATGATGCCCATTCCGCCGAACCACTGTAACTGCTGACGGTAATAGAGAATCGCTTTGGGCAATTCATCGAGACGCGTCAGTACGGTCGCTCCGGTTGTCGTTAGACCCGACATGGACTCAAACACGGCGTCCGTAAAGCTTAGGCTGGGCCGTTCGGCAAACAGCAACGGCACCGCCCCAAACAACCCGAGCACGACCCAAAAGCAGGCAACGACCAAGAAGCCGTCCCGCAGTCGCAACTCGCGTTTGCTGTTGCGGGCCGGCCACCAAAACATCAGGCCCGCCCCCAGGACCACGAAGAATGCCAACACGAATGCTAGCCAACTATCCTCTTGGAAAACGATCGAAACCGCGATGGGCGGTAGCATCGTCGCGCTAAACAGCGTGAGCAGCAATCCGAGGATTCTTTGTACGACTCTAAAGCTCAACGATCACAACTTGAGATGTCAGGCAAAAGTCACGCCAACCTGAAACAGATTTTCAACCGCATCAATCTGCCTACGATCGGCCATGAATAGAATGACATGGTCATCGGCCTCGATGATGGTGTCATGATGAGCCATGAGGACTTCATCGCCGCGCGCGACGGCGCTGATGTTCGTTCCGGGTGGCAGATCAATCTCGTCGATGCGCCTGCCGACGACTTTCGAATTACGTTGATCACCATGGGCGACGGCCTCAATGGCCTCGGCCGCGCCGCGCCGCAAGGCATGGACCTTGACGACATCGCCACGGCGCACATGGGCCAGAAGAGTACCCAGAGTGATCTGTTGAGGAGAGATAGCGACGTCGATGCTACCCGTCTCCACCAGTTCAGCGTAGGAGGGTTTGTTTATCAAGGCCATACATTTGCGCGTGCCCAGCCGCTTCGCCAGCATCGCTGACAATATGTTCGCCTCTTCGGCGTTGGTAACCGAGACGAATACGTCGGCGCCATCGATGTTTTCCTCGAGCAGCAATTCTTCGTCGGCGGCATCGCCGTGGAGCACGATGGCGTTATCGAGCCGCTCGGAAATATCGCGGGCGCGATCGAAATCCCGCTCGATAACCTTGACTTGGGTTTGGCCCTCTAAGGCTCGCGCCAATCGAAACCCAATGTTGCCGCCGCCCGCAATCACGACGCGGCGGACTGGCTCATCGAGCTTGCGCATTTCCTTCAGGACCTGGCGAATATCCTTCCGCGCAGCAATGAAAAATACTTCGTCGCCCTCTTCGACGATCGTGTCGCCATCGGGAACGATGCTCTTGCCCTGACGATAGATCGCGACTACCCGAGTGTCGGCGGTAGGAATGTGCTCCGGGAGTTCCTTCAATGGATGCCCCAGCAAAGCACCGCCTTGGTCAGCGCGGGCCGCAACTAGCCTTACCCGGCCCTCGGAAAATTGCAATACCTGCAACGCGCCGGGATATTCGATCAACTGGGCGATGTGATCGGTGACCAACTGCTCGGGGGAGATCCGGACATCCACGGGCAGCGCCTCGGGAACGAACAGTTCGTCCCGGGTCATGAACTCGAATGAGCGGATGCGCGCAATTTTCGTCGGTGTATGAAACAGCGTATAGGCAATCTGGCAAGCCACCATGTTGGTTTCATCGCTGTCCGTCAGGGCAATGATCATGTCCGCATCGTTGGCGCCGGCTCGCTCCAGGACGTTGGGATAGGCGGCATAGCCGACGACGGTGCGCACGTCCAACCGATCCTGCAGGTCCCGCAATACTTTGGGATCGCGATCGACGATAGTGACTTCGTTTGATTCTTCGCGGGCCAGGCTATAGGCCGCTGTTGTGCCCACCTGTCCCGCGCCGAGAATGAGAATATTCATATTGGACCGGCAGCCCGGAATTGGCGCGTATTCTACATCAGTTCCAGCTTGGCATAGGCGACAACGAGCATTTTGGTGCCCACAGTTTCGAAGTTCACCAATACCCGCGCATGCGCGCCGCTGCCCTCGTGGTTGATGACCACACCCTCGCCATATTTGCGATGCCGCACCCGGCGGCCCAGATCCAGTCCATCCGGGGCACCGACCTCGAGCGAGCGATGTCGGTAAACGGGCCGGCTGACCTGGATTGCCGGCCGCACTTCCTCGGTTAATTCCGCCGGCAGCTCGCGCAAGAATCGCGATGCGGTGGCGTAATTATCCTTCCCATACAGCCGTCGTTGCTCGGCGTAGCTCAAATACAATTGGTGTTGGGCGCGA
Source organism: Rhodospirillales bacterium (assembly GCA_024638475.1). Taxonomy (GTDB): domain Bacteria; phylum Pseudomonadota; class Gammaproteobacteria; order Steroidobacterales; family JAHEKG01; genus JAHEKG01. The sequence continues at coordinate 3,268 of JAHEKG010000225.1, forward strand.
GTTAGGCCCACGTAGCAAAGACGCCGTTCCTCCTCCAGCCCCTGCGGATCCGAAATAGAACGCTGGTGCGGAAACAGCCCTTCCTCCAAGCCGCACAGAAAGACCAACTTGAATTCCAACCCCTTGGCTGAATGCAGGGTCATGAGTTGCACACAGTCTTCGTAGGCTGCGGCCTGCGTTTCGCCGGCCTCCAGTGCAGCGTGCGCCAAGAAATCCACCAAGGGAGGCAGATCCGAGTCCGGATCACTAACGAAACCACGGGCCGCACTCACCAGCTCCTCCAGGTTCTCCACCTTCACTGCGCCGCGATCGAGTTTTTGTTTGCGAAAATGCTCGATCAGGCCGCTGACCCGGACCACGTGATCGACCTGTTCGTGCAGCGCCAAGTTAGCGATATCACGGTCGAGTTTTTCGAGCAAGTCTAGAAAAGCCCAGACGGCATTGCGGGCGCGTTTGGCAAGCACATCGTCGGCTACAACGGCTCCCGCAGCTCGCCAGAGTGAAGTCCCTGCGGCGCGGGCTTGTTGGCGTATGACGTCAACCGTACGCGCCCCAATCCCGCGTGTCGGCGTGTTGACCACCCGCTCGAAGGAGGGATCGTCGTTGCGATTGGCCACCAACCGCAGGTAGGCGAGCGCGTCTTTGATCTCAGCGCGTTCGAAGAAACGCAATCCGCCGTAGACGCGGTACGGCATCCGCGCATTCATCAATGCCTCTTCGAACACGCGCGACTGTGCGTTTGACCGATACAACACTGCGACCTCGCTACGCTTGTTACCCTGCTCGGCCCAGTCGCTGGTCCGGTTGACGACGAACTCCGCCTCATCGCGCTCGTTGAAAGCCGCATAAACCCGGATCGGATCGCCTTTGGGTCCCTCAGTCCATAGCTCTTTACCCAGCCGCCCGCTGTTGTTGGCAATAACCGCATTCGCGGCTTGCAGGATATTTGCCGTGGAGCGGTAATTCTGCTCCAAGCGAATCAATTCGACCGCGGGGAAGTGGTGTTGGAATCTCAGCAGGTTCTCGACGCGGGCGCCGCGCCAGCGGTAAATCGACTGGTCGTCGTCACCCACCACGAAGGGTAGGCTTGAATCTCCGGCCAATAGCCTCAACCACGCGTACTGAATCGTGTTGGTATCTTGAAATTCGTCGACGAGCAGATGTGAGAAACGGCGCTGGTAATGCCCGAGAATATCGGCGTTATCACGCAGCAACTCGTGGGCACGCAGCAGTAACTCGCCAAAATCAATCACGCCCGCCTTATTACAGGCGTCCTCATAGGCGGCATACACCTTGATCATTTGGCGACGGCCCACATTCCCCTCGTCGTCAATGTGATCCGGCCTTAAGCCCTCATCTTTTTGCGCGTTGATAAACCACTGGACCTCGCGTGGCGGGTACTCGTTCTCATCCACGCCGACGTTCTTGATGACGCGCCGGAGCATGCGTTGCTGATCTTCGGAGTCGAGGATTTGGAAGCCCTCTTGTAATCCGGCTTCCCGCCAGTGGATGCGCAGCAACCGATGCGCCAAGCCATGGAACGTGCCAATCCAAAGGTTGCGCGTGGGCATCTGGATGAGCGTCTCGATGCGGGTGCGCATTTCGGCGGCGGCTTTGTTCGTAAAGGTCACCGCAAGGATCGATTGCGGAGCGATTCCCTCAGCGCTGATCAGCCAGGCTACGCGGTGCACCAAGACACGGGTTTTACCGCTGCCCGCGCCGGCCAACACCAACACGGGGCGTTTCGGTGCGCTAACGGCTTGTCTTTGCGCTGGGTTAAGCGGCTCGAGGATCGACCCAGGATCCAATGCCTTCTCCGGAGGTGCGCTCAGGCTACTGTGGGTAGATAGTGATCCACCATGAGAAAAGCGAACAACGCCATTAGATAACTAATCGAATAGACGAACGTTTTCATCGGCAGATCGTCGCGGCGCGTAAACCGCAGGGCGAGGGCGTAATACAGGAATCCCCCACCCAACGTGATGGCACCAAACAGGTAGAACAATCCACTCATACCGATGAAATACGGCATGACGGAAATAAGGACCAGTAAAATAGTGTAGTACAGGATAAACCGCCGCGTTAACTCCACACCGTGGGTAACGGGCAACATCGGGATGCCAACCTTCGCGTATTCATCTTTGCGAGCGATGGCCAATGCCCAGAAATGGGGCGGCGTCCACAGAAACACGATTAAGAATAACAACAGGGCGCCGGCGCCTACTTCGTTATTGACGGCAACCCACCCCAACAATGGTGGTGCCGCACCCGCGGCCCCACCGATAACGATGTTCTGTGAGGTCGCCCGCTTGAGGTAAAGCGTATAAACAATGGCGTAGCCGATAAGCGAAATGAA